>JAUWNT010000033.1 GCA_030612495.1 Candidatus Aminicenantota bacterium | reverse complement strand
TCAACTATTAGTCCAGTCAACCAATAAATCGCGCCTGGCAGGGATCGAACCTGCGGCACTGGGATTAGGAATCCCAAGCTCTATCCTCTGAGCTACAGGCGCATCTATTTATAAACCCTATTATATCAACCTTTCTCAAATTCGTCAATTTCATTGTCCTTGACATTTGTATATATTAAGTGCTAAATTTAAATCTAAATAAATTTAAAAGATTTTTTTATTTCGGGGCCATATAATGGAAAAGAACAATATTAAAGGAATAAGATTAATAGTCGCTGGAATAGCTATATTCTTTGTTTTTTTTGTAATAATAAGAATATTCTTTAATGAAAGTAAAAATTTTTCACCGATTTTCGTTAGCAGCAAAACTTTGATATTTGTATTATGGACAATAATAATATTGTTCAGCATTACCTTTTTATTTATCCTTACAAGAAATATTATCAAACTATATTATAAAAAAAGCGGAGAATCTGGTAGAGGCACAAGATTTAGAAAGAAATTAGTGTTATTTTTTGTTTCCTTTTCAATAATTCCCACTCTTTTACTATTCTTTTTTGCAAGTGACTTAATAGATAGAGGTATTGAAAAGTGGTTTAGCTCTGATATTGATTCTATAATGAACAAAATAGAGGGTCTTGATAACAGCTATTATGAAAAGTCAAAAGATGATCTACAATACTTTTCCAATATTATTGCAAATGAAATTAAACAACTTCAAATGTATACATATGAAAATAGAATATTTCTAAATAACTCAATGAAAAAAAATATGATCAAGTACAAATTGGATGTTGTTAATATATATAGAAATCACAAGGAGATATTATCCAAATTCAATCCCATAATTCCTTTGCAGGAGTACAAAAATTTACCATTAGATATTGTATATCTTGGATTGGGAGGAAGCTCCTTTATGAAAATCGATTCATTGAAAATCGGTGAATTGATTCGAAGTGGTGTTTCATTTAATACTAAAAATGAGGAAAAAATCCTTGTAATAATAGGTAAAATCTATCCGGATAGATACATAAAGGATTTAAAAAATCTATCTTCAATGGCTAACAAATACATACAAACTAAATCAATAAAAGATCCAATAAAAACAACCTATTTCCTGCTATTCATTTTTATAACAATTCTAATCATTTTTTCTGCCTCATGGCTGGGCTTCTATCTTGCTAAAGGTATTACAGTTCCAATTGACAAATTAGTAGCAGCTTCCTCTCAAATAAGTAAAGGAAATTTGGATATAAAAATTGATTATACAGTAAAAGATGAATTTTATACTTTAATAAATCAATTTAATAGAATGGTATCAGATTTAAAGGAAAACAGAGAAAAACTTAATAAAAGAACAATAGAATTAAGACAAAGAAAAAGTATTACTGAAACTATACTTGAGAATATCACAACAGGAGTAATTGCTCTAAATTCTAAAGGTGAAATATTGGAAATAAACCCTGAAGCTGAAAGAATGCTTGCCTTAAAAAGCAAATTTGGTATTATGAAACACTACTCTGAAGTTCTATCTAAACCCCCATATAAAGACATAGATTCTATTATAGAAGAAGTATTTAAGACAAAATTTAAAATAATTGAAAAGGAAATTGACATTAAAATAAAAGGGAAAATATTAAATTTAGCAATTAAAATCACGCAGATAAGAAATCCTATTGACAATAAATTCTCAGGAATACTCGTTGTTTTGACAGACCTTACTAAATTAATAAAAGCCCAAAGAATGATTGTATGGAGAGAGGTTGCAAAGAGAATTGCGCATGAAATAAAAAACCCATTAACTCCTATTCAAATATCTTCTCAGCGAATTTTAAAATCAATTGAATTACCAGATGAAAAATTTAGAAAAATAGTTGAAGACAGCCTTAACATAATTCTTCCAGAGCTTGATTCAATAAAAAATCTTGCAGAGGAATTCTCAAACTATGCACGCTTACCTGAAATCAAACTCACAAAAGGAGATATAAATTTAACATTGGAAAAACTGATCTCTGTTTACTCATCAATATATGACAATGTGAAATTTAATGTAAATTTAGATGTTGACATCCCAATATTAATAATAATGGACACTGAAAAAATTAAAAGAATCTTTGTAAATATTATTGATAATGCAATAGAATCAATGAATGGAAAAGGAGTTGTCGAAATTGTCTCAAAATATATAAAGGAGAGCCAATTTGTTAGAATAGAAATAGCTGATACTGGTGCTGGTATTAGTGATGAAGATAAACAAAAACTATTTATCCCCTATTTCTCAACCAAGAGTTCAGGTACAGGCTTAGGTCTTGCAATTGCACATAATATTATAGAAGAACATAATGGTGTTATTTCAATAGTTGATAACTCTCCTAAAGGAGCAAGATTTATTATTGAAATTCCTTCATAATTAAATTGAGCCAGATTTTTTTGATTCTAAATAATATTCAATATTCCTTTTAACTATTTCATGTGTATTATCTTGTTCATAAAGCTTTTTTAATTGTGTTTTTGTTAATAAAGGGATTAATTTTAAAATTAATTTGATCGGAGCCTCAATATCTCTAGTTATTGCCTGTACAACTGATGGTCTCTTATACCAATCTGTTAAAATAAGCTCCTCATAAAAGTCAAATTTTTGAGTTTGTGTATTTATGAATTTTAAAATAATCCCTTCTGAACAATTCCTGTTATTGAGTATAGCTTTTAAAACCCTTTTGTCATTTTCTTTTATAAAATAATTTAGAAGCGAGTTTGGCGCAACCCTGATTAAAGATAATTTTTCACCTATAGGGAATTTTCTATATTTCATTGTAAATTCAATTTCAGCTTTTTTTCTTATAAAAGGATTTGTCCTCTTATTCTTTATTACATTGATTAAATCTGTAGGGAATAATTTTGAAATTATATTCAAAGAAAATTTCTGAGGAAATTTTGGTTGCTGGATCAGATTAACAAGAATTCTATATTTATCTCTACTCTTGTAAAAAACATCAATCAACTCCTGTTCAGAGAGATTCCCAAAATTTAATTTTTTTATTAATTCAAGGTCTGTTAAATCCAATTTTAAAGAAGCAAGAAAATAAACACAAAAACCCAGATAACAATATTTAATGTGAATGGTAAGTCAGTGAAAATAACCTCTTCCGGGCTCTCTCCCTCATCCTTTGTATATGTCAAATAGAGATATCTAAAAATACCAAAAATTACAAAAGGAATAGTAAAATAGAGTTGCTTTGTATTTAACCTCTCCTGTACTTGAGGATTTAACACGTAACTTATGTATGATATTAAAGTCGTAGCAGTGGTAATTGAAATAAGCTGATCCAAAAATGGAACATTATATTTTTTAAGTGTAATTCTCTGTTCAATTACTTTACTTTCTGAAGAGTTGATTCTAACTAATTCCTGCCTCCTTTTAATAAATCCAAGAAACATTGAAAGTAAAAATGTAATAATCAATATCCATGGTGAAAGTTCAATTTTAATTATAACTCCCCCGATCACTACCCTTAAAACAAAACCTATTGCAATTAAAAACACATCTAGAATCACAACCTTTTTTAAATAAACTGTGTATAAAATATTTACAAAAATATAAATAATAGAAATATAAAAGAAATTTTTGTTAAAATTAAAGGTTATAAATAAGGACAATAGAGAAATAAAAATTGCTGCTAAAGCTGCAAATGTAACACTTAATTTTCCAGAAGCAATTGGTCTGTTTTTCTTTTTAGGATGCTTTTTATCATAACTTTTGTCAAAACAATCATTTAATATATAAATGCTTCCAGTTATAAAACTAAATAATATAAATGCAATAAAACTATTTTTAACATCCTCAAATATCAAGAATTTTAAAGAAAATATCAATGGCGCAAAAATAAAGGCATTCTTAACCCATTGTTTAGGTCTAAGAGAAATTATAAAAAAAATAACCTTTTCCATTTTTAGATTATATCAATTTTTATTTATTATACCAAACTACTAATAAAACAACTTTAAACCAGAAATTTAAAATAGAGATTTTTGCTTATCTATAAAAACTTTATTAAAATGTTTGTATGCTTTTTCTGTAGCAACTCTTCCTCTTGAAGTTATTTTCAAATATCCCTGTTGAATCAAATAAGGTTCATAAACATCTTCAATTGTGTCTTTTTCCTCTTGAATTGCATTTGAGATTGTAGAAAGTCCAACCGGACCTCCTGAAAATTTCTCAATTATAGTAAGTAATATTTTTCTGTCAATCTCATCAAATCCCTTTTTATCTACTCCAATAGCTTTAAAAGAAATTTCACAAATTTTTAAATCTATAATTCCCTCACCTTCAACCTGAGCAAAATCCCTTACTCTTCTAAGTAATTTATTTGCTACTCTTGGTGTCCCTCTAGACCTTTTTGCAATTTCTTTTGCAGCACCTTTTGTTATTTTCACATTCAAAATAAAGGCGCTTCTAAACAAAATTTCCTCTAATTCCTCTTTAGAATAAAAATCAAGATGCATTGAAATTCCAAACCTATCTCTTAATGGAGATGAAAGAAGGCCAGTACGCGTGGTTGCACCTACAAGAGTAAAAGGCTCTATGTCAATCGAAATATTCTTTGCACCTACACCCTGCCCTATAATAACATCAATTTGAAAATCTTCCATAGCCTTATAAAGGATCTCTTCAAGATTCGTTTTTAACCTATGAATTTCATCAATAAATAATACATCATTAGGCTCTAAGTCAGTTAAAATAGCTGTTAAATCCCCTTTCTTATCCAGGGTTGGACCTGATGTCTGTTTTATATTTACACCAATTTCATAAGCAATTATATGAGCAAGAGTTGTTTTACCCAATCCAGGAGGTCCGGAAAACAAAACATGATCAAGAACTTCATTTCTATGTTTTGCTCCTTTTATATATGTTTTTAAATTCTTAATTTTCTTTTTCTGTCCAATAAATTCTCTGATATTTGCTGGCCTTAAGTTTTGCTCAAATTTAACCTCTTCATTATTCTCCGCAGGATTTAATTTTGTTTCGCTCATAATTATTTCCTACTAATTTTTTTTAATACTAATTTAAATAGAATGCTAAACGAATTTTCTTCTGGATTTTCTTTAAGGGTTTTATTAACAAATTCTCTTATAGGTTTTAATGGATAACCCAAATTAACAAGACCAGAAACTAAATCTTCCTTTAATTTCAATTTTTTATCCACAATTTCATATTCTTTAAAATCAATTTTGCCAGTTAATTCCAATATAATTCTTTGAGCTGTTTTTTTACCAATTCCTGGCACTGAACTCAATTTGAGCACATCACTTTTTTCAACTGCTTGAATAAATTCACCCATTGAAAAAGCTGAAATAAAGCAAAGAGCTGTCTTTCCACCAATTCCGGAAATAGATATCATTTTTTTAAATAACATCTTTTCTTTTTTAGAGAGAAAACCATAAAGAAAGAATTCTTCATCTTTTTGCCTTAAAACTGTATATAATAAAACCTGATCTTTAGCCTTTATATTTGAATAAGTTGAAACAGGACACAAAACTTTAACTATTAAACCATTACCAATATCAATATGCACTTCTCCTGGTGAAATATCAAAAACATTGCCCTTTATAGCAGAAATCATTTTAAATTCAACGAATGACAATAAGCAACAGCCAATGCATCGCTTTCATCATAATCAAGTTCTCTTTCCTTTAAATTCAAAAACAATTTTATTGCATTACTCACTTGAGATTTTGTAGCATTTCCATTTCCAGTTAATGCTAACTTTACTTGCCTTGGTGAATAAAACTTAAGATATATATTTTTAATTAATAAAAATGCAAGAACAACTCCTCTCACCTTTGATAAAATATTCATTGATTTCACATTCTTACCCAAAAAACCCTCTTCTATAGCTGCTTCATCAATAGGAAAAGAATCATAAATTTCTCCAACTCTTTTCCATAATGTTTTCATTTTTGAATAAAAGTCTCTTTCTTTCAGCTTAATTGTTTCAGAATGAAGATAATAGTTTTTTCCTTTCTCATTTTTTATAATTCCAACTCCAAAGCATATTGACCCAGGATCAAATCCAATAACTATCATAAAGTGTTAACTGTTATTATATTCTTCAATCTCTTCATCTGAAATATCAAAATTAGACCAAACATTCTGAACATCATCAAGTTCTTCAATTTTATCAGATAATTTAAGCATTTGCTGCGCATGTTTCCCCTCTAACTTTATACATGTCGATGGTATCATAGAAATTTCAGCAGATTCAACTTTAATATTCTTTGATTTTATTGCATTTAGCACAGTGTCAAAATCCTCAATTGCTGTAAAAACCTCATAATTTTCATCTTCTAATTTCATATCCTCAGCTCCACTTTCCAGAGCTATTTCCATTAAATCATCCTCATCAATCTCTTCTTTAGGAATAATAATTAAGCCCTTTCTTGAAAACATCCAGCCCACACAACCCTGATCACCTAAATTTCCATTATATTTATCAAATACATGTCTGACCTCAGAAACGGTTCTATTTTTATTATCTGTGAGTGTTTCTATAAGAATAGCAACTCCTCCAGGCCCATATCCTTCATATGCAATTTCTTCATAATTGACTCCATCTAACTCACCTGTTCCTCTCATAATTGCCTTTTTTATATTATCACCTGGCATATTAACAGATTTAGCGCATTCAATCGCATGTCTTAGCCTTGAATTCGATTCAGGATCACCGCTAATTTTCGCAGCAATTGTGATTTCCCTTATATAACGAGTAAAAACCTTACCTCGTTTTGCATCAGTTGCTGCCTTTTTATGTTTTATTGAAGCCCATTTCGAATGACCTGACATTCTTAACTCCTTAAATTTATCTTATTTAATTCTCTTGAAAGAAATGTGCTTTTAAACATTTTTTTCGCATCTTTGAGAATTCTTTCAAGATCATTATCCGAACGATTTGGATTATAATGAAATAGAAACAATTTTTCAACCTCACATTTTATTGCATTTTCAACAGCCATACATACAGTGCTATGGCCAAAACCCCTTTTGGGGTTTTTCTCATTATAATATTCAGAATCAATATATTGAGCATCATGAATTAAAATATTAGCGCCATTTATAAAACTTTTAAGTTTACTTCCAAACCCATTTGGGGACTCTATATCAGTTGCATAAACAACACTCTTATTTTCTGAGCTTAGTTTATATATTAAAACACCAGATACAGGGTGAGAAACATCTTTTATAAATTCAACTTCTATATGTTCATCAATTTTTACACCATTACTTTTCTTTGAATTCAATTCAAAAAAATTTATATCAGCTCTTATTCCTTTGTTACAAATCGGAGAAAATGGATGGTTAAAAATAGAATAAATAACGCTTTTCAAGGACATATTTGAGTAATATGGACAATAAATATTTATTTCATAATTATTATC
Organism: Candidatus Aminicenantota bacterium; assembly: GCA_030612495.1. Classification (GTDB taxonomy): domain Bacteria; phylum Acidobacteriota; class Aminicenantia; order UBA2199; family UBA2199; genus JAUWNT01. The sequence continues at coordinate 10,084 of JAUWNT010000033.1, read as the reverse complement.
ATAAAAAGGGGTAAAAAAGGGAAGCCCCTGAATATGGTCAAAATGCAAATGAGTTAAGAAAATATCTATTTTATCTACACTCTTTTTATTCTCTTTTAAATAATTCCCAATATTTATTATACCAGTTCCTGCATCAAAAATTACTATATTTTTCCCATTTTCTACTAAAATCGAAGAAGTGTTACCTCCATATTTAAGGAGATTTTTATCAGGAACAGGATAACTTCCCCTTACTCCATAAAATGTAATATTCATAATTTCTTTATAACAGATCCTTTAAAATTTTATATACACATAAATCTCCACACATTGAGCAAGCTTCAGTTTTTGAACTTCTTTCAGATCTTACTTTTATATATTTTTCCGGATCAATACAATATTTTTCCTGGTCTCTCCAATCCAGATTCCTCCTTGCTTCAGCCATCTTATTATCTCTATCCATTACCTTTGGGACCTTCTTGCCAATATCAGCAACATGAGCAGCTATTCTTGACGCTATAATACCCTCTTTAACATCTACTTCATCAGGGAGACCTAAATGTTCAGCTGGAGTAACATAACATAAAAAATCTGCTCCAGCTGTTCCAGCAATAGCACCACCGATTGCAGCAGTAATATGATCATAACCAGGTGCAATATCAGTCACAATAGGACCCAAAACATAAAATGGGGCTTCATTACAAATAGATTTTTGTAATTTAACATTCATTTCAATTTGATCTATAGGAAGATGCCCAGGTCCTTCTACCATTACCTGAACTCCTGCATCTCTTGCGCGCTTTACAAGCTCACCAAGTGTTAATAATTCTTTTATTTGTGCCCAATCCGTGCCATCGGCAAGACAACCAGGTCTCAACCCATCTCCTAAAGAAAGAGTCACATCATATTTACTTGCTATATCAAGTACTTTATCGAAATGTTCATATAAAGGGTTCTCTTTATTGTTATGAAGCATCCAGCCTGTAATCAATGAGCCGCCTCGCGATACAATATCTGCTTTCCTTTTTTGTATTCTTATTTTATTAATAGCTCTCATAGTTAAACCAGCATGAACAGTCATAAAATCAACACCATCTACTGCCTGTTCTTCAATAAATCCGATCATTTCTTCAATACTCATGTCAACAAAGGTTTTTCCCCTTTTTACAATATCTCTTACCATCTGGTATACTGGAACATTTCCAAAAGGTATGGTTGATCTCTCAATCAAAGCCTTTCTTATGTGCCTTATATTACCACCTGTACTTAAATCCATAACTGCATCACATTTATATTTTATAACCATATCAATTTTTTTTATTTCATTCTCAATCTCATAATAATCTTCAGAAGTGCCAATATTTGCATTTACCTTTGTTGTTAAACCCTTACCTATTCCAATTGGGATTAATTTTTTATGATTTTTATTTGCAGGAATAACAACCCTGCCCTGCGTAACCAATTCCCTCAGTTTTTCTTCTTCTATAAACTCTTTTTTAGCAACAATCTTTAGTTCATCGGTTATTATACCTTTTCTTGCATTCTCAATTTGTGTCATAATTCCCTCATTATATTAAATATTATCTTATTTTTTGCTTTAAATCAAGCATAAAAATCTATTTACAGCTATATATCTTACACTATTAATTATATGTAAAACATTTAAAAAAAGACTTGCCACAAACACTATTTTTAATTATACTATTTTTTACTATGAAGACTGGTATTGTAGAAAGAATAGTTAATGGAGGATGGGGCCTTGTAAGAAGCACAGAAGGTATAGTCTTTTTAACAGGGGTTATACCCGGCGAAACCGTAGAATTTGAAATAAAGGAAAAAGCAAGGGGAATATTATGGGGGCGTTTGTTAAAAATTATATCTTCGCACCATAGTAGAGTTAAAGCTGTTTGTCCCTATTACGAAGAATGTGGCGGATGTTGTTTTCAACATATTGAATACACATTTCAGCAAACTATAAAAACCTCTATTTTCCTGGATGATTTAAAACGAATAGCAGGACTTGAACGACGTATTGATAGGTATATTGTTTCTCCTCCCTTTGGATACAGGATAAGGGCAAGGATGAAACCTGCAAGCAACAATTATATTGGATTTATAAAAAAATCCACAAATCAGGTTTTACAAATAAACAATTGCCTTTTGTTCAATGAAAGGATAAACAGGTTTTTAACTGCGTGGAACAACCAGAAAAGTCCCCCTTTTTTTTATCAATATGATATTCTATTTAATCCAGACAATGAGAAATTATATGTTCATCTTTCACACCCTCCATCAACAAAAACAGAAATCATCTTAAAAGCTTACTCTGATGTTGTATTTACATGGAAGGGGAACGAACAGGCAGGGATATCTCATATTAAAATTGGAAATTTCAAATATTTGACCTCAGCATCTCTCTTTTTTCAGAATAATTTTTTCATGCTGGAAAATCTTTTGAATCTCGTTAAACAATACCTGTGTTCACATGATACTGCAATAGACCTTTATTCAGGAGTTGGCTTTTTTCTTCCTCTTCTTTGCTCTCATTCAAAACAGACAATAGGTGTGGAAAATTCATCTTTTGCAGTCAAACTGGCCTCCATGTCCTTTCCAGAAGCCTCTATTTATAATATGCCTGTAGAAAAGTTCGATTTTCCTCCTGCTGATATTATTTTATGTGATCCTCCCAGATCAGGACTTTCCAATATAGTGAAAAAAAAAATAAAAGATAGGAATTATAAAAGCATTATTTATATATCCTGTAATTCTGCAACATTTTGTCGTGATTTGCGTTTTTTCCTTGATCATGGTTATCAAATCAAAGATATCAATCTAATTGATCTTTTTCCACAAACCTCCCATTTTGAAATAGTAAGTAATATTATACTAACTTAAATATATCTATACGGAAATATCTTTAAATATATGGTTTAATGCAGCTGAAGCACATTCCCTGATATTCTGGTCGTAAATATGAGATATTGCAGATGGCTCAGGGTTAATTTCTATACAAAATGCCCCTGCTCTTTTTGCGATTTCAGGAAAACCAGCTGCAGGATATACAACTCCTGAGGTTCCAATGCTAATAAATATATCACAAGAGCCAATTGCTTTAATGGCCTGCTGAATAACATCTTGATTTAGCATATCTCCAAACCATATGATATCCGGTCGCAGCCAAGTGTTGCATTTTTCACATTTATAGTTTTTATAAGTCTCCCCCATATCTTCAACAATTCCATGTTTTGGACACATCAATCTCCAAAGACTGCCATGCAGTTCAATGACATTTTTACTTCCAGCTCGCTGGTGCATACCATCAATATTTTGAGTGACAACTATTACCTGGGGATGTTTTTTGCCCAATTCCGAGATCACAAAGTGACCAGAATGAGGTTTGCACTCCAGCACTGCTTTTCGCCTTATTTCATGAAATTTAAGAACTTTTTCCGGGTCTCTGTCGAATGCTGTTTGGCACGCAAACTCTTCCCAATTATACTTATTCCATATTCCGCCTTTTCCCCTGTAAGTCGGAACATTGCTTTCTGCAGACATACCAGCACCAGTAAAAAATACAATTTTTTTATAATCTACTGAATTTATCATTATAAAAAGAATATTGAAATAATGTCAAAATGTCAAGAACTGTACTCCTATTTGATTAAAATAGGGTTTTTGCTTGATATTAAAAAGCAGATATGATAACATATTTTTCTTGCCGGGGTGGCGGAATTGGCAGACGCACGGGACTTAAAATCCCGGGAGGGCTAACCTCGTGAGGGTTCGATTCCCTCCTCCGGCAATTAGTACAAAACTTCGTTCTTTATCAATTGGCAAATGGTCATATTTAGAGCCTTCAATTGGCATTAGATTTAAATTGAAATAAAAATTTGACATTTCAATTCCATCTGATAAAATATTCTCTGAATGTCGTCAACATCAATTATATTTTTTTATATTTCAACCTTTTTCATAGCATTTTTAATGTGTATCCCAATAGGGCCTGTAAATTTAGAAATATTCCATAATTCTGTAAAAAAACATTACCCACAGGCAATTAGTACTGCTGTAGGAGCTTCTTTTGGTGATGCGGTCTGGGCTTTAACTGCCTTTTTAGGGATGTCGCCTTTTGTTTCATCTCGTTACACAGAAGCAGCTTTTTTAACTTTTGCTGCAATAATTACCTTTGTGCTCGGCATTATTGCATTAAAGGAGACAAAATATATTGAAAAAAAAGAAGAAGAAATTATAACAAAAATAAAAAGAAAAAAAAAAAGATGGGCGATTTTAAAAGGCTTAGCAATGGTTTTAGTTAATCCATTAGCTATTATTTCATGGATGATAGCCTTATCTATTTTAAGAAAATTTAAGGTTTATATTCCTTCAAGATTAAATTATGAAGCAATATTCTTCCTTATAGTTGTTGCTGGAAGCTTCTCTTATTTTTTTTTAATAATATTTATAACAAATAGAATGAAAAAATTTTTCAATCGTACAAGAACTACAAAAATAATAAAAGTTTTAGGCTATTTATTTATAGGATTTAGCTTTTATTTCTTGTATTATGCAATAAAATTATTCTTTTTTAATGCAAGACTTATCAGCCCGGATAAAATAAATCTACCTTGACGTTAATAGAATATTCTGTATAATTTCATTATGATATTTACCATTTTTGGATATCCGAAAACAGGTAAAACACTTTTATTTAATCTTCTTACTGATAAAAAAAAAGAAATATCAAAATTTTCAGCAGTAACAAATAAATTTCATAAAGCAGTAGTAGATGTCCCTGATGATAGATTAAAAAAACTTTCTGATTATTTCAAAACTCCACCTGTATTTGCAAAAATTGAATACCTTGACACTGGAAAAATCTCATTTGGGGAAGCGGATGACACTACTTTTATTGATCTATTAAGAAGAGCAGATGGTTTAGTGCATATAGTAAGAGCTTTCGAAGATCCAGAAATAGTTCACCCAAAAGGTAGCATTGATGCTTTTAGAGATATTAATAGAATAGAGGAGGAATTAAGAACCGTTGATTTTTTGAGTATTGCAAAAAGAATTGAAAAACTCGAAATAGATATAAAAAAGATTAAATCAAAAGAATTAGAAGAGGAATTTAAAATATTAAAAAAATTAAAAAACTTTCTTGAAAAAGAAAAGCCATTACGAGAACTTGAACTAAATGCAAAAGAATCTACAATTATAAAAGGTTTTAAATTCTTATCATTAAAACCATTAATAAATGTGATAAATTCAGATGAAACTTTTTACAAAAAATACTTAAAGTTAGAAGAAGTACGTAAGAATAATACAGCAACCATTATTTCCTGTGAGAAAATCGAATCAGAATTGCTTGAACTTGAAGAGGACGATAGACTCTTATTTCAGGAAGAGTATGGTTTAAAAGACTACAAATATACAAGAAACAATTTTATAAAGACAAGTTATGAGCTTTTGAAACTTATATCATTTTTTACAGTTGGTACTGATGAAGTAAAGGCTTGGACCATAAATAAAAATTCGTCTGCTTACATTGCAGCCGGAAAAATCCACACTGATATTCAGCATGGGTTTATAAAAGCAGAAGTTATTAAATGGAAAGATTTTCTTGATTCAGGAGGTTTTACACAAGCAAAAGAAAAGGGGTTACTAAAACTTGAAGGTAAGGATTATATAGTAAATGACGGAGAGATCGTACATTTTAGGTTTAACAAGTAATTACCTCTTTTTTTTTTATTATTTTATTCTATTGACATTTCAAAATAACTCTGATAAATTGACTCTAAGAGGTTAAAATGAAAAAAGCATTATTATTAGTTATATTTATTTTTCTTACTCTTACCACTATTAGATCACAAACAATAACTCAAATGGGATTCATTATAAAAAAAGCCATTCCTTCAATCCAAAACATTGCTATTATATTTCCTAAAAACATGCACAAACAAATTGCAAAAGAAGCAAAAATGGCACAGATTATTACAAAAAGAAAGTATTTTATATATGCTGGTGAAAAAAGAACAAATAAAATATCCACACAAATCTACAATATAAGGAGACTAAAAAATGTAGCTGTTATCATAATAACAGACAATGACGCATTATCTGTAGATTCTGTTAAATATATTCTTGGTAAATTTAGTGAACAAAAGATCCCTGTTATAAGTAATAGAAAAAAAGATACCCTTATAGGAGTATTAATGACCATATTTAAAAACGATAATAAAATAGAAAAACATATAAACAAAATAGTTTCATCTGCATTAGAACTTAGTTTTTCTGAAGAATTCTTATCTGAATGCATTATTGATGTAGAGTAATAATAGTTTCAATTTATATTTAAAGTATAAAATTATTTTAAGATTTTAAATATCTCCTTTAATAAAATTTCAAATTCAAATTCAAAATTAGGTGTAAAAATATCCTTTCCAACACTTTCTTTAATCTTTTTTATTTTCCAGAATCTTCCATCATCAATCTCTTCTTTATTTATAGTAATTTTATTTTCATATTTTGAATAAAACATAAAAGCAAGCTCAGATTCAATCTCAGTTTTCCATACATATTTAGCAATAAAACTTGCCTTGAATCCCGTTAGCCCAAGTTCTTCTTCAGCCTCCCTTTTTAATGCATCCTCAATATTTTCACCACTTAATACATGGCCTCCAATTGCTGTATCCCATTTTTCTGGTTGGATCTGCTTTTTTATTGATCTTTTTTGTAAAAAAATCCTATCCCTGGAATCTATTATATGCAAGTGAACAACTGGATGCATCATTTCAGGATTTGAATGGCATATACTCCTTGGTGCTCTACCTTTAATTTTTCCAGATTGATCAACTATATCAAACCATTCTTCATCCTTATATTTATTAACCCGGTTTTTTTGATTTAATCTATTTTTTAAAACTTCAAAAATAAAAAAAAGAGCAAAAAACATATAGAACAATCCACCACTTATAAATGCCCAGGCCCCCTCTGACATAAAAAATGCAGAGTAAATTATTAAACCAGTATGAATTAAAAATATAAAAAATAAACCCTTCAAACTTTTTTTCATTTGAGTTAGCTGCTTTTCATTAAATTCAATATTTTTCATATAACGTTTTGACATAGCATACATTATATTTATTGAAGAAAAAGCAGAAACACCTAACAGAACACAGAAAATCATTTCAATAAATGCAGGTTTTAATTTAAAATAAATTGGGTTATTAAATATAATGGAGACCACACCAAGAGCAACAATCATTCCAACATCTAATAATATAAACTTGTCTACTATTTTTTCTTTAATATATGAAAATATTAACTCAATAATCCCAGATATTATAGCAACAATTAGACCGACCTTTACTCCCCATATAGAATCTGCCACTACAAATATGATTAAAGGCAAAAACCCAGGGGCAAGACTTTTTAAAAGGTTAAGTTTATTCATTTTCAATGCTTTAAATTTAAGAAAATTATAAGAATATCGATAATATTAACTTATAGGATAAATTTTGTCAAAAAATTTTCTTGACAACATTTCAAAAAAATGAGAAAATTTGGCAAGAGACAAAAAATATGTTTATAAATCATACAAGTAAAGAAATAACTGCAAAAATAGTCTATTATGGTCCTGGATTAAGTGGAAAAACAACAAACCTTCAGTATATATTTTCAGTAACAAACCCAAAATCAAGAGGAGAGCTTGTTAGTTTGGAAACAAAAATTGAAAGAACACTCTTTTTTGACCTACTTCCTATTAATATAGGCTTAATAAAAGGCTATAAAATTAAATTTCAACTCTATACAGTTCCAGGACAAATTTTCTATGATTCCACAAGAGAATTAGTTTTAAAAAAAGTGGATGGAATTGTCTTTGTGACTGATTCTCAAGTTCTTATGGAACAAGCAAATTTAGAAAGTTTCGAAAATCTCAAAAGAAATCTTAAAGATCAAAATAGAGACATGCATGATATTCCTATGGTTTTTCAGTTTAACAAAAGAGATCTAAAAAATATTATTCCTGTTAGTGAATTAAATAATAGATTAAATGAATTAAAAAAACCTTTCTTTGAAGCAACATCATCAAAAGGATACGGTGTTATTGAAACTCTGAGAGAAATATCAAGCATTACATTATTAGAAATAAATAAATCAATTGATCATGATTATAACGAAAAACTAAAAAAACCCTTAATAGAGTTTGATACAAATAAAGATAAAGAAATTATAAAAAAGGATGAATTACCTCTAAAGAAGATCCCAATGGAATATTCCGGGGATCTAACTCCTGACGAAATAAAATTTGAAGATGGTGAAGATACCCATGATTTTACTGAACAAAAAATATTAGAGTTAAAAAAAGAGAAAAAAATTAAACGAAAAAAACCAAGCACTTTTAGTGTACTGGATAATTTAGGAGATGACTCCAGAATAACTGTTTTGAAAAAAATCAGTTTAAAAAAGCCTGAACTATTTATTGAATTAAAAGATAAAAATTCGAATCTGCTGGATTCAATAGATTTGGAAATAAATCCAAAAATAAAAAAAATCACAATTATCCTTGATGTTAAAAACTAAAATAGTAATTGTATTTTCTTTGTTTATCTTACTAAGTGCATGCTCATTTATTGGTAAAAATAACAATATTGAAAAAAAATTCGAACCTACTACATCTCATTTAAAAAGAGCAAATTTAACCTTTGAACAAGGGAAAAAATTTCTCTTAGATGGAAACATTGAAGGATCAAAATATTATTTTGATAGAACAATAAATATTCTATTGGACTCAAACTCAATAGAATTAAATAATAAAAAATATTTAGACTATTATGTAAATAAAATATCTGAAATTGAACTGAATTATCTAAAAAGCAACGAGATAAAAAATTCCACACAACAAAAAGCCTTTTTAGATGAGGTCATTTCAACCCCCTTATTTAATTTATCAGAAAAAGAGATATCTCAATTTAAGAAAAAAATGAATAAAAAACAGCCAAAATACTCTATCCCCATTGTAGTCAATTCAAAAGTCATTTCCTTTTTAAAGGCTTTCCAAAATATAAAACACAACAGTATTCAAAGAGCGATATATAGATCACAAAAATACATTGAAGAATTTAAGAGAATATTAAGAGATAACGAAGTTCCTGAAGATTTAGCATATTTACCAATCATTGAAAGCGGTTTTAGAACTAAAGCTGTATCAAGAGCAAGAGCAAAAGGAATCTGGCAATTCATGGCATCTACAGCACGAATGTTTGGATTAAGAGTTGATTGGGTTGTTGACGAGAGGCTGGATCCAATTAAATCCACACACGCTGCTGCAGAATATTTAAAGTCTTTATTCGAAGAATATGGAGATTGGTACATTGCTCTTGCTTGTTATAATGGTGGAACCAGGCGAGTCAACAAAGCAATAAAAAGACTAAAAACAAAAGACTTTTTTAATATTGCAAGATCAAGATATATAAGGCGAGAAACAAGAAATTATGTTCCTGCTTTCCTGGCTTCACTCATAATTGTAAAATCACCTGAAGAATACGGGTTCAATTCAGATATAACTTATACAACAGAAAACACAAAAATTATAAAAATCCCTTCTCCTGTAGACCTGAACACAGTATCATTAAAATCTAAAATTCCATATTCCAAATTAAAAGAGCTAAACCCTGAGCTTATAAGACACTTTACACCTTTTAATAAAAAATATTACTTTTTGAGAGTACCTGAAAGTACTGATGAAGCTTCTATATTGGAATTAAAAAGACTCCCCCCTCAAAAAAAGTATTTTGTAGGGTGGTATAAAGTAAAAAGGGGTGACAACCTATATGCAATTGCAAGAAAGTTTGGCACATCTGTAAAAAAAATAAAAAGAGTAAACAAATTAAGATCAAATCTAATAAAACCTGGCAAACAGCTTCTGATTCCCAGAGGTAGAATTTGATAAGCAAAATAAAATCTATTGTTCTCAATGGTCTTGAAGTTGTATTAACAGAGGTTGAAGTTGGCTTTTCACGTGGAATACCTGGTATTAGTATTGTAGGTTTACCTGATAATGCAGTAAAAGAGAGTAAGGAAAGAATAAAATTTGCAATCAAAAACT
>JAUWNT010000178.1 GCA_030612495.1 Candidatus Aminicenantota bacterium | reverse complement strand
GGATCTTCTGCAAGGTAATCTCCTGTGTATGCCCATGCTCTTCCCCTGCACCCTCCACACATCTTTCTATATTTACAAGTTTTACATTTTCCTTTCAGAGTATTTTCACGATTTCTTAGGTTATTTAATACTGTACTGTTTTTATAAATATATTCAAGAGATTGTACTCTTATATTACCAGCATTTACTTCAACAAATGGGCATGGCCAAATATCTCCATTAGCTTTAATGTAAATAAAACCCCTTCCAGCAGCACAGCCAAAGAAAACTCTTTCTGCTATGAATTTCCAGAAAGATGAAGTTTTATTGTTTTTTTCCAAAAGATAAGGCCAGTATTGAGGACCTGCAACAGGTTCAACTATTGCAGATATATTTTTTTGTTTTTCTGCAAGAAATTTTAATAGTTTCTCATTTTTGTTTACTTTTAGAGACGCATTTTCTATTTTATTTCCCCTTCCAACAGGAACGAGCTGATACATTAAATAGATACCAGTGCCTAAATCCTCTCCCATTTCAAGTAGTTTTCCTAAGGTTTCAAAATTGTATTCCATTGCAGTTGTGTTTATTTGAATGAGGATACCTGCTTTTGCTGCATTTTTTATTCCCTGCACAGCTTTAGAAAAAGCCTCGGGATGTTTTCTTATAGAATTGTGGATATTTGGGTCTGAAGAATCAAGGCTGACTGCTACACAAAAAACCCCGGACTGTTTTAATTCAAATGCCATATCTTCTGTAATTAAGGTCCCGTTTGTTGCTATAATATTTATTAATCCAGCTTTTTTTGAATAATTGAGAAGCTCAATTAGGTCAGGGCGCATAAGAGGTTCTCCCCCTGAATATACAAGGGTTTTGAATTCTTTCATGTTCGCTATTTCATCTATCAATTTTTTACCTTCTTCTGTTGTGAGTTCATCTTTTGCTGGTTTACCGCCTGCTGCATGGCAGTGTATACAGTTAAGATTACATGCATTTGTAACTTCCCACACTGGATGAGGAGGATATCCAATACATCCCATTCCCCATGCCCCTGCTGCAACTGGAATGGTTTTGAAACTGTATTTAAATAGCCATTTGTAAAAATATTTCCATTTAATGAGATGTTTGAATAAAAGTATACTTATGAATTGTTTAAAAATAGAGGAAGGAGGCCATAGTATTGATAGAATAGTTTTTATCTGAAAGTTAGATGTTTTATCTTTTTTCAATTTATTAAAATGTCAAATAATGTAACCCTAAAATATAAGAAAAAGTGGTTCCAAGATTGACAATGATATTTAGTCCACAGATAAACTCAAGTTGTTTTTTATTATAGTTTTTATTTTTTAAAACCATTATGATTAGAAAAATGGATATAAAAAAGAAAGGAGTGTAAAAAAAGAGTATCTCTTCTGGGAAACCTTTAATTATTGATATTATTACAAAAATCTGTTGGAGTATTGATATATAAACAAATAATCGCCCGCCTTTTTTCTTACCTATTCGCACAAGTATATTTGTTTTGCCTGCTATTTTATCTGGTTCATAATCAGGAAATTCATTTAAAAGAATTACATTTATTATAGATAATCCGATTGGTATTGATATCCAGGAAATAATTGAAATAAGTAACCCTGATTGTAGATAAAATGAAACAGCAATGGGAAGCCAGCCATAGCAGTAACCAATTAAAATTTCTCCATATCCCCTTTTCACCCATCTTAGAGGGGGATTGGAGTAGAAAAAGCCAAATATGATACCACTTACTCCTAAAGGTATGGTCCATATTCCTGTTTTAAAGTAAAATTGGAGGAGCAAACCTATACATATGGCAAAAGTTATGGAAATATAGGAGACGATTTTTATATACTTTCCTGAAATTATACCCATTGCTCTAATTCCAGATCCACCGGAAAATTTATTTCTTTTATTTAATTTCCCTGAAAGTATATCCTCTTTAATGTCATAGTATTCTCCATTCAGATAGGTTGATAGCATGATGAATAATACTGCTGCACAGCTTAGTAAAAAAATTAATATATTAAAATCTCCATAAATTTTTTTATATAATAGAGCTCCAAGTATAAAGGGTAATATCCCAACTGATAGAAAAGGGACTCTTGAAAGCTTTAGCCAGGCAACGAATTTATTTGTGTTTATCACTTCAATCTTTCTATTCTTTGAATTCTGGTTAAACCAGTCCTTTAAAATTTATAAAAATTAAAATCTATTTTATAATAATTTATAGAAATATTCAATGTAAATTAATGAAACTATTCAGTTTTGGAAGAACTTTGGTTTGCAACAGTTCTGCTTCGTTTGCCCGTACGTGAATTGACCTGTTTACGGTTCATCTCATTAAAATTCCAAACTCACTTCGTTCAGACAAAGAAATTTTACCTCATTTCATTTGGCACATTCGCATTACCGAACAGGTTTCCAATTCACTCCCTGAGGCAAGTCCAGCAGAAACTGTTACTCATTTTCCAAAACTAAATAAATACAAATTGATATATACGGAAAGATAATTATAAAAAGGCTCTTATAACTGATGTAACTTTTATCTAAATTATAAGTTTATTAAAGTTTTAAAGAATGCCTTTGAGGAATGCTCTAACTCCCTGAAATGATAAAACAAAAATAACAACAGCCATTAGAACCATTCCAATTAGAATCAATTTCTCAAATAAAGCTTCTTGTATTTTTTTTGTGTTAGCCAAAAAAATATATGCCAGACCTGCTATTGCAAGGATAATTGCACTTTCACCCATTATCATTACTTTGAACATTTTCACCTCCTTTAACCTTTATAAACTTTTAGAAATGAAAATGCAAGTTAAAATAGAATAATTTTATTAAAATTAATCAAATTTTATTTTATATATGAGATTAGAAGTTCCCATTCTTCTTTATCTTCATTATCAACAAGCTGATAGAGTTTCCCCTTATTAATTGTGTATGGGTACATCTCTAGAGCATTTTTTTCAATTAAGGGTAGAAATCTCTTTTTTATAAATTTCCCCTTTAGGTTGAGAATATAAAATTCTGATTGATTCTCTTTTTGTTTATAAGTAAGAACATATATTTTGTTTTCATTTATACTCATATCGCGTATTGCTGGAAAATATGCGGGAAAAATTAATGGTTTTAAAAATTCAAAATATTGGGCTGTTCTTATGTCTGTTTTATACCAATGGGTTATTCCTTTCTTGTGCTCTTTTTTTACATTCAACTTATCATAGTTTTGTTTTATGGAGAATAATTTTTCCCCCTTGTTATTATAAACTTTAATTATAAAATCATTTTCCCATGTTATGTAAAGTCTGTTATTATAGGATACAAATGGATATGGAGTAGGTAATACTCTTGTTCCCTTTCCAAGCTGGAAATCATGTTTCATTTTAGAAATTTCTTTTGATTTATTTAGATTTGAATCATATAAATTGAGGCTTCTGTACATCATTTTATTATCCCAAGAGATTCCAATTCCTGCAAATCCATTTCCCAGAGATTGAAGCATCATTGTTATACCCATGCTATTTTTAGTTTCTTTTTTGAATTTTCCGTCTTTTGAAAAATATGAGATTTTTGCCAAACTATTTACTATAATTTCATTGGTTTGAACATCTATAGTGAGAAGACCACTCTGTGGTAATTTAAATTCCTCTGGTCCTGCGCCCTTTTTTCCAAACTTTTTCTTAAATTTAAAATCTTTGAGAGAATAAATATAAATTGATGCTCCTTCTGTTATATATATTTGATTTTCATCTATTGAGATTGTTTCTGGTTTTAAGAGTTCTGGAAAAGGGATAATTTTTTCTGCGATTAATGGATTTATTAAAATTATTAGTAA
>JAUWNT010000043.1 GCA_030612495.1 Candidatus Aminicenantota bacterium | reverse complement strand
TTTAGTTCTATATCCATTGATATGGCTTATAATGCTTCCTTTTAGATTGGCTGGAATTAGAGTAAAAATAGTATTTGAACTTATGCATGCTGTTATTACATTACCATTTAAGTTAATTAAAAAGATTTAGAGTAGGGGTGTGATGCTTAATAAAAATAGATATAATTTAAAAGGAATGGGCACTATTGTTATGTTATTAACAATATCAATAAGTTTTTGTCATAAAGAAAAGGAAGATAAAGATTTTATTTTAGATTTAATTAATTTAACAGCAAAATATGCTGAAAAGAGAGATGAATCAAAAATAGTTGTGCTTATGTCTGAAGATTTTTATACAATGAAAGATCAAAAAAAAGGAGATATAAGGGAATTGCTAATAGGGTATTTTAAGAAACATAGAGGAATAATTATTAATATTCTTTCAACAAATATAATATATATAAAATCAAATAAAGCGGAAATAGAAACTGATGTATCTCTATCAAAAGGTATAAGTAAAGCTCTAAGAAAAATAGTTCAATATTACGGTGAAACATATAGATTCAAAATAATATTAGAAAAAGATTTAAATGAATGGAAATATATATATGCTGAATGGAAATATATTTCTATAGCAGATTTATTTCCAGAATCTTTTGAAATGTTGAAAAAAATATTTCCAAATATTTGAGTATTATCTAAATAAAAAAAATATAATATAAAAATGTATCAAACTATTAGAGAACTAAAAAAAGATCGTGCGATACAGAGCAATCTGAGCAATCATAAAAAGAGAGTAATATAAATATATATAAATTATTTAAAATAGAAGAGGAATTTTCATCAAAATCATCCACAAATTGATTTTATTAGTAATATAGGCGTTTTTGAAAGGCGTATATATTACGTCGGATAAGATATATTATGTAAACCAATATGCATTTTAAACTTATTTTTTAATTATTACTCTTATTTTTTTTTAGTTATTTATTTATTTTAAGCCTTTTATCTTATTTTCTCTTATATCATTTATTAATTTTTCAAGTATTTCTATTATCTTATCTCTATTGATTTCTTTAGATTTAATATTAAATCCGATTTTAATTTCTTTATTGTCAGAAACAAAATTAAATTTTAAGGGTTTATTCTCTCTATCTACTTTTTTTGTTTTAATGTTTCTCTGTTTTTTTATCTCATCTCTTGAAAATGGTTTTTCGGAATACTCTTCTAATACTTTTATCATCTTTTTTTTATCATTTAATTTAACCAATTCCAAAATAAAACTTTTTGATACAATATTCAGTTCTATACATTTTTTTAAAATATCATCAGGCAAATCATTTATTCTTAAAAGCTCACTTACTGTTGTTCTTGACTTTCCTATTTTATTAGCAATGTCCATATGCGTGTACCCATATATATCTGACAAACATTTAAAAGAATAAGCTGATTCAAATATATTTAAGTCTTTTCTCTGTAAATTCTCAACAATTGCCAATTCTAATGCTTCGTTATCAGGAGAATTACGTTCAATGCAGGGAAGTTCTTTTAATCCGATCATTTTTGCTGCTCTATACCTTCTTTCACCAGCAATTATTTCAAATCTTCCGTTCTTAGACCTTACTATTATAGGTTCTATTATTCCCTTTTCTTTTATTGATTCTGCTAATTCATTTAAATCTCCAAAATCTTTTCTGGGTTGTATTACTCCAGGAGTAATTTTATTGATTGGAATATTTCTTATTATTGTAGTTTTGCTCATTAATGAAATCTCGTCTACAAAATGATCGTCATGTTTATACTTCATAAAATCCGGTAATCCTGCCTTTTTAGACATTTTTTAATATTTCCTCCGCTAATTTTTTATATTCAACAGCTCCTGTTGAATTTGGAGCATATGTAAAAATTGACTCTTTGTATGCAGGGCTCTCTTCTAACCTTACACTCTTTGATATTTTTGTTTTAAACACTCTATCTTTAAATATTCTCTCTATATGATTTTTACTATCTCTGGCTATAATAGTCCTTTTATCATATAGAGTTATAAGAACTCCGAGAAGGGCCAGATCAGGGTTAGTCCTGACTCTTATCCTCTCAAACGTTTCAAGCAAATCATCAGTTCCTTCTAAAGCAAAATACGATGCTTGAATCGGGATAATTAAATGAGTTGCAGCAACAAGAGAATTTATTGTAATAAGTCCAAGTGTAGGTGGTGTATCTATAATAATAAAATCATAATTATACTTAATAGAATCAAGTTTATCTTTTAATCTGAAATGGCTATCTATCTCCCCTATTAGTTTTGATTCAAGCTTTGCAAGTGAAATCGAAGAGGGAATTATAGATAAGTTTATTATATTGGTTTTATGAATTATGTCTTGAGGTTCATATTCGCTACTCTGGAGAAAATCAAATGTCGACTCTTTTATCCTTTCTGAATCAACGAATGAGATTGTTGCATTTGCTTGAGGATCCATATCAACAAGAAGGGTCTTATAACCTAAAAAAGCGAATGCTGCGGAAAGATTTAAACATGTAGTTGTTTTTCCAACTCCACCTTTTTGATTTGCAATTGTTATTATCACACATAGCTCCTGTTTTTTAAGTATAAATATATTTTAATTATAATGTTTTGTCAAGTTAATTTTTTGAAACTATTCAATTTTAGGAAAACTTTAGTTTGCAACGCTTCTGCTTTGTTTGTCCGTACGTGAATTGATAACCCAAAATGTCGGCATGTCGACATTTGATCAAAAAAAATCTAAAATATGTATTAGATATCCTGCATCTTATATTTATCTATAAAAATATTTTTTAATTCAAAATAGTTGGTAAAAAAAACAATTCTTTCATTTAAAAATCTTTTATCATTCTGTATAATGTGTCCAACTCCATCTTTGATATTTTTTTTTACAACGAAAACATCGGATATACCTGCCTTTTTTGAAGCAATAATATCATAATGACTATCACCTATGGATAATATTTCTTTAGGTTTGCATTTATATAAATCCATTAAATAAAAGAAAGCATCAGGTTCAGGCTTCCAAAATCTCATCTCCCTTGTTATTATTACATCAAATTTAATCTTAAATTTGTCTAGAAGATAGTCAGTATTCTTTTTACTATTATTTGTTATTAATGAAGTTTCGATCTTGTTTTTTCTTAAAAAAGATATAAATTCAGAAACACCATTCAAAGGTCTTGTTTTTAAGGTGTTCTGTTCTTCATGTTTTTCAAGTATTTTTAGTTTTTCATAATCAACACTATTATTATAAATTTCTTTTAAAATATTTCCTTTCTCTATGCATAACTCTTTTTTTATATTTCCCCAATCTAAATAGCTTTCGAAAACTGTACCGTCCATATCAAAGATTGCTAATTTAATCATGTTTTTCCTATTTTGATGAGATATTAAAAAAAACAGGTATACCTTCGAGATCTAATACTTTAGAGATTTTTCTTTTTAGATAAAGCTCATGAGATTGTTTTAATCTGGATTTTGATCTTGTATAAAATCTTATGAAAAAGGGTTTATATGACTCTATTGATAAATATTTTGGATTAAATGTTTTGTTATTTTCAGTTAATAATTTTTTTTCTTTTAAAATTTCTTGAGTTATATAATTAAGATCAGAAGTTTTTATTTTATTTTGAATTTTATTATTAATTAACTCTGTTTTATCAATTAAATTAAAGATGTTCTTTCCTGTTTTAGCTGATAATGTTATAAATGGAGCAAAATAGAAAGAATTAAGGTTCTGTTTGAATTTATTCAATATAGATAAAGAGTTATCTTTATTGCTTATTAAATCCCACTTATTACAAGCAACAACAACTGGTTTTGCTGATTTTAAAATTTTTTGAGCAATAAAATAATCATTCTTATCCATTTTTTTTGATAAATCCAAAACAAAAATAATAATATCGGAATTTTTAATATCTTTTCCAGCCCTTATTACAGCTGCAGTCTCAGTATCTTCTTTGATTTTTTGTAATTTCCTTATACCTGCATTATCAACAATTATAAATACCTTGTTATTCCTTTTAAATTCAAGATCAACAGAGTCTCTTGTTGTTCCAGGAATTGGGCTTACAATAACATAATCATCATTCAGTATCTTATTAACTATTGATGATTTTCCTACATTTGGCTTTCCAACAATGCTAATTCTTGTTTTCAGGCTATCGTTTTCAGAATTCGATTTTTTATTATAAGATACGAATTTTTCTTCAATTTTATCAAATAATTCATCAATACCCTTATTATGCTCAGCTGAGATCTCTATATAATTTAATTTAAGAGAATAGTAAGAAGAAGGAAGTACATAGGTTCCTGGATTATCAACTTTATTAATAACAGGAATTATGTTCTCATTAATTTTTCTTATGTTTAAATACAAATCTTTTTCATATCCCAATATCTCCCTTTTACCATCAAATAGAAAGATAATGAGATCTGATCTTTTAGCTTCTTTAAATATCCTTTTATTTATTTCTTCATAAATTACATTATCCCCAACAAAGAATCCTCCGGAATCCTGTATAAAAAATGTTCTATCATTTAATATAAAAGTTTTTTTATATATATCTCTTGTCATACCTGGTTTAGAATGAATTAAAGCTTTTCTCTTACCAATTATTCTATTAAATAAAGTTGATTTTCCAGTATTTGGCACACCTGTTATTGTTATTACTGGTAGAGTTTTATTCATTATACTAAGGTTTATGTCTTACCATTGAAATACAATAACATTCAATAGCCTCTCCCCTATCAACATCTCCTATCATCTCTTTAGTTTTTGCTTTTAAATTAAAATCAATTTTAGGTATGTTAAGGGTTGAGGCAATTTTATTTTTTATTTTATCTTTAAAAGAGCTTATTTTAGGTTCATTTAAGATTAGAACACAATCAATGTTTATAATTTCAAAATTCTTGTTATTGAATATTTCTAAAGCATGTTTAAGTAATTTCTCACTTTTTATATTTTTATATTTAGGGTCTGAATTCGGGAAAATTTCTCCTATGTCTCTTTCTCCAATTGCTCCAAATAAAGAGTCTATCAAAGCATGAATTAAAACATCACCATCAGAATGAGCAACAAATTTAAGGTTATCACAAACTTTTATACCGCCTATATATAGTCCATCTCCCTTTTCTATTCTATGTATATCATAACCAATTCCTGCTCTTATTTTTAACATTAAATCTTTTTCCCAAAGATCATCTTACCAGAAGTGGATTGTAAAACTGATGTTACTTCAATTTCCATTTGTTTTCCAATATCTGTTTTAGCATCATCTACAATAACCATTGTTCCATCATCTAAATAAGCAATTCCCTGCCTTTTCTCTTTCCCTGCCTTTGAAATTTGTATGTTGAGGTGCTCTCCAGGGTGAACAATTGGTTTTAAAGCAAAAGCAAGTTCATTAACATTTAAGACTTTAACATCCTGAAGTTTTGCAATCTTACTAAGGTTAACATCATTTGTAATCACCTTGAAGTTTTGATCCTTAGCCATCAAAATGATTTTCTGGTCAACTTCTTTAATGCCTGAAATATTTTTATTCAGTATTGTTAATGATACATTTTTATTCTTCTTTAATTGGTCAATTACATCAAGGCCTCTTTTCCCTCTAACTTTTTTAATAGGATCATTTGAATCTGCAATAAGCTGAAGTTCAGCCAGAACAAATTGAGTGATAATCATCTCGCCTTCTAAAAAACCGGAATTTGAAATAGGAACAATTCTCCCATCTATTATTGCACTTGTATCTAATAGAAATGAGTCAGTAAAAGCACTGCTCCCTCTAAAAAACTCTTTTATATTTAAAGGTGAAAACATTTTTGACTTATTTATTCCTATGAATAAGCCTGTTATTGGAAATCCAAATAAAAATAGAGCTTTAAAGAAAAAATAAGATGATAAAGATATTGATTTAATATTAAGTAACTGAAACATTATAAAACCGACAAATAGACCAGACAATATACCTACTAAAGAACTCCAGATATATTTTAGTTCAGTCTTTTTTACTTTAAAGACAATCAAACATAAACTAAGAGCAAAACCCCCACCAATAATAGTAGATTGTATACGGGATATGTCTCGAAATGGAGGATAGGTATATCCTAAAAAAGCAAAAAGCAAAACAAATAATAATTTATAAATATAAATAAACATAATTACACCTCAATAATATATTTATTTTAACAGATTCTTAGTAAATTATCCACTAAATAAATAGTTAAAATTTAACGAAATATCTATGGGATTATTTATTTAAATTTTATAATTTTGATTTATCTAAAAGTTCCTATTCAACTGAAATAACAACCTTCTCATTTTTAAATTTATTTGTTGATAAAATAATAATAATTGCTTCCTTTCCATTTTTGTTTATGTTCCATTTATAATCAACCTTATTTTTATAAAACTTCGGAAATAAAATAATTTTACTAATTTTAATCAGATTAAGTTCTTTTGCAGATATAATTATTGCATTATTATATCTAAGGTCTACTAATATGTTAAATTTTTCATTAGAAATATCTTGTAATTTATTTGATTTTAAAAATCCTGATTTTATAACACCTTTTTTCTTAAGGTTCTTTTTTAAATCAATCATCAAGTGTATTGAATTTAAACTTTTTTGCATTTCAAGATTTTGCTTACTCAAGTCATTTAGCCTTTCAATTAGTGATGTTTTTTCGTTATTTAAGAAATCTAATTGAGAAATGAGTTCACTTCTTCTTTGTTCTAGGGCCATAATATCAGATGATAAATTATCACGATCTAAAATTGCTTGATCCCTTGCATCTACAAGTTTCTTTTTAGTTTTTCTTATAACCTGATTAGGTGAAATAGAAGCTTTACCTTGAGTTACAAAAGTCCCATATTCTTTACCTGAATAAAAATTCCAAACTTTAAAATCAGGGAGTAAAGGTTCAATTAATGCTGCCTTTTCAATTAAGTCCGCTGCTTTATCTTTTTCAACACCTCTTTGATTCATAAGGTAATCTATTGCAATCTTATAGTGATTTTCTCCTCTTATAACAACATGTGGCTTTGGTAGTAAGGCTTCAATTTTTTTTATTTTTAAGTTAAGATTAGAAATCTCTATATTTTTATCAATTATATCATTTAACAAGGATTTTATTGAAACATTTTTCTCTTCACGTATTTTTCTTTTAAGAATCTTTTTTTCTTCGTTAGTAAGATTTAAACTATTTGCTACAGGCATCTCTTTACCTGTTTTATCTTTGTATTCTTTCATTAATCTAAATATTTCATTCTGATTTTCTTGAACATTAGATTCCATACCCCTTATTTTTGTTACTAATTTATTCATCTGGCGAAGTTTCGATGACTTAACTCCAGTTTGGCCTGACTTTCCCTTCATTATAAAATATCCTGCGGCAAGTAGAATTATTAGTAGTAATAAAATCGTGAATAAAAGGGTTCGAATTTTTTTCTTATCTTCATCTGCATCAGGCAACATTGGTTTTAGCCCATTTAATTCATTTCTGTTAATACTCATATTATCCTCCTTTAAACATTTTTAAACTCTCTTTTTTGGAGCAAATATTTTTGCAATTAAAACACTTAAAAAATAAAGTCCTATCATTGGAAATGCAAACAATGATTGAGTGATTATATCAGGTGTTGGCGTTATTACAGCAGCTATTATAAATATTAAAACAATTGCATATTTAAAATACTTTAAAAGGAATTTGGCAGTAACTAACCCCAATCTTGCCAGTAAAAACACAAGAACAGGCAACTCAAAAATCAATGAAATACCTATAAGGACTCTAAAAGTAAGGGAAAAATATTCATTTATTGTAATTATTGCTTTGAAATTCTCACCTATTTCAAGAAAAAATCTGCAAGCCCAGGGAAAAACAAAATAATATCCAAAAGCCCCTCCTAAAAGGAAAAAAAAGGTTGTAAAAAATACAAAAGGAAAAACATATTTTTTTTCCTTTCCATATAAAGCAGGCGAAATAAATAGCCATAATTGATAAAATATAAATGGAGATGAAAGGAATAAAGAACTTATAAATGCTATTTTTATGTACATCATAAATGGTTCTGCTAGAGCTGTAAACGCCAATTTTTCACCTTCAGGCAAATATTTTATAATCGGAACTGATAACCATTCATAGAGCTCTTGTACAAAATTCCAGGATATTAAAAAAAAGATTAGAACAAATATCAATGATAAGATTATTCTTTTTCTTAATTCTCCAAGGTGTTCAAAAAAAGACATTTCATTTGAATTTTTCTTCTTCATCTATGTTTATAATTTCCTTTATGTTTTTATCTATCTCTTTTAAATCTTTCGTTATGTCAATATCTTCAATTTCCTCTTCTATTGTAGATTTTGCATCATTAACGGTTTTCTTGAATTCTCTTATGGCTTTCCCAAGCATTTTAGCAAAGTCAGGTAATTTTTTTGGTCCAAATATAAGAATTACAACAATAAAAATTAACATCAATTCCGGGAACCCTACAGAGCCAAACATATTGTTATAGTAGCATATAGTATATATAAAATCAATTTATAGAGAAGTATATGGCACAATTATTAAGTTCTACTTATATCATTAACCTCAAGATTGAATAATTTGTTTAAATACTTAGCCACACCTTCATTAAATACAGAGTCAATTGCTATAGTAAATTTCTCTTTTAGTTCTTTAACGGAATTTTCAACAACAATTGGATAACCAACTGAATCTAAAACATCTAAATCATTAAAATTATCTCCAAAGTAAATTGTTTCAGAAATTGAGATAGACATTTCATTAGAAATTCTTTTTAAAGCCAGGTCTTTCCTTGCTTCAATAGGGGTTATTTCTAACCAGGAAAATTTATCTCCCTTAGAATATATAATCTGGAATTTATCATTTATAATTTTTTTAATCTCTTTTCTGGTTTTTTCAATTAAAATATTTGGAATCAATGTTGAAATTCCTGTTATATTGTAGAAATTTTCAATATTTTCAACTTCAATAAATGGTTTAGATTTTGTTATGCCTTCCACTTTCTTATAGAGAACCTTAAAATCATCTTTTTCCCCCTTATAAACAATTATTGGTATCTTTCTTTTGTCCATAAAATTATAAATCTGTTCAGCATCCAAAGCAGGGATTTGATGTTCCCAATAAATTCTATTATTTTTTATACACACTGATCCATTTTGAATCATTAAAATAATCTTTTTGTCCAGATTTTTTGTATATTTTTTTGTTGTACTGTAATTAAATCCAGTTATTAGTACAACAGGAATATCTTTTTTAACCAGTTTATTAAGAATCCTGCATGTGAATATAGGAATTGGATTATCATCAAATATAAGAGTCCCGCCAATATCAGATGCAACAAGCCTGGGTTTTTTCAAATCTCTTGTCATTTTTTAATTATACAATTTATATACCAATTTGTCGATTTGGTTTTTTATTGACATGAAAAGGGGTTTTTGATAGAATACGTTTTCCCTATGGAGAGTTGGCAGAGCGGTTGAATGCGGCGGTCTTGAAAACCGTTGTGCCTTTGCGGGCACCCGGGGTTCGAATCCCTGACTCTCCGCCATTTCTTAAGTTTTTATATTGTTACAGGTTCAGGTGTTGCAATAATAATTCCATCTGGATTAATTACTTCAACCTTATATGTATATGTTTTATCCTTATCAAGATATTTATCATAATATATATACTTTCCCTTTTTAAATTCAGAAAAAGGAATCTCTTTTATTGCTTCATATCCCCCATTAGATTCTTTTTTATATAAAATATATTTTGATACAGGAGTTGAGCCTGGATTATTTACTAACAAACCTAGTTCCCCATATTGTTTCTTTATTATCCATGCCCTTTCTTCTTTTCTTTCAGCTTCTAATCTTACATTTAAATTATATACCAATATATTGATCTCATCTTCAGCTTTATTGCCTAAATTATCTGATACTACTGTTTTAACCTTGTGGAAATCATCCGTATAGTTTGATGTGTCCCAGCTAAAAATATATGGAGAAGTTGTATCAGTATATTCTAAAATCCCATTTATATAAAAGCCAACATTATCAATATTTCCAGCATAGTTTACACTTGCTTCAACATTAACAATACCGCTTACTATAGAGCCGGTCCTTGGGTTCGTTATTTTTATCTCCAATTTTAATGGAGGATGGATATCTAAAAAAACTTCACTTAATGCCCATCCATTAGCTATATCATCAAGAGAGTAATAATTGTCATAACTACCTTCCCATCCCATATTTACATGCACCTGGTTTACTCCTACCTGTCTCCTGTACCCATCAAATACAACTGCATGAGCAACTGTTTCTTCTTCTTTTTTTTTCCAGACACAAGAGATCGTAGGCCAGCCTTTATCTATTTGACTTTTAATTAAATCATACCACTCATCTATACTATATTCGGATTTTTCAACACTATGAATATCCGAGCTGTATTTAAAAAAATAAACAAATGAATTGTTACCATTTATCAGAGCACTTGAACCATCCATAGAATAATCCATATTTATTGATATACCTACATCTGATAATAACCTTGCTACAGCTTCATTCTCCTCTTCTTTCTCAGAACCATTATACGAATCTCTCATTTTGCTCCAATAATATTGATGATTAAAATCTGCTTCCAGAGTTTGCTCATTCCATTTATAAGAATTTGAACCATGCCCTTTTTCCGGGTATTCCCAATAATACATTACTTGAGCCATTGCTGTTGCAACACACCCTGCTGGGGGTTGTTTCCCATCTATATAAGGAGTATTCATATTATAGGGGAAGTTCTGACCCCATCTTGAAAGAAGTAAGGGAGTAACTCCATAATTTGAAAATATAATGGCTTCTATTTGAGTTATATTTCCTGAAAGTAATTTCTTCCAAACCAATTCATTTCTTTTTGTTTGTTCTATATCAATCTTATTTCTATCTATAACAAATAAATCGGATTTTTCAAATGCTTTTTCTCTTTTATACCCAACTTTACGCATAAAAAAATAGATATCACGCTTAATTGCTTCAATAAAAGGGTGATCTTTTATTCTCTCATAATCTGATGAATATGAAATGAATTTTACTGGGGAAAGTTCTGAAACATATGACATAATCATAAATCCTTTAGGATCTAGATTTATAATATATCCGATTTTTTCTCCTCTATATTTTAAATCTATTGAATTTATAAATGATAAATTCTTTTTTATTATTCTAAACTCTTTTGAACTATTTTCATTTTGCAGCCATACAAAAGCAACTCTATCCACTTCATTTTGATTTATAATTCTTGCAAAAATTGTTGAATTAATTAGTATTAAAATTAATATTGACAATATAGATCTTTTCATTATAATATCTCCTGTTTGATTCCTTATTTTATTAAATAATTCGTGATTTGTAAAGAATAACGAAATTAATAAAAATACTTGATTTTTTACTTATAAAGTAATAAAATTACCAAAAAAGAGGAGGTTTATTATGTTAGATTTATTAAAAAAAACAATTTTAACAGGAATTGGAATTGCTTCTATGACCAAGGATAAAGTTGAAGAATTGGCAAAAAAAATCGTAAAAGAGACAAAACTTTCAGAGGAAGAAGGCAAAAAATTAGTCGATGATTTGCTAAAAGAATCTGATGAAGCAAGAAAAAATCTGGAAAAACAGGTTAAAGGATTTGTAAAAGATAGTATGAAAAAATTCGATATTCCATCTCGAAATGATTTAAAGAAACTTGAAGACAGAATAAAGCAGTTAGAAAAGAAGATTTAAAAATCAGAAAAAAACAAAATAATGATCCGCAAAATCGGGTTAGTAAATAGAACATACAGACATATAAACCGTTACAGACAAATAATCACAGTATTGATAAAATACGGTTTTGGAGATCTGGTATCTGAAACTAATTTAGCTAAATATATCAATCTTGGTAAAAAATTTATCCCCTGGAAAAAAGATAAGAAAACAGAGTCTCTTTCACGTTGGGAACGAGTTAGAAAGGTATTAGAAGAACTTGGCCCAACTTTTATAAAGTTGGGCCAAATAATGAGTAACAGGCCTGACCTATTACCCAAAGAACTTATTTATGAACTTGAGAAACTTCAGGATTCTGTACCACAATTTTCAGGAAAAGATGCTCAAAAACTTGTTGAAAATGAACTTGGTAAGCCTATTTATGAAATTTTTAAAAATTTTGAAACCTGTCCAATTGCATCTGCTTCTGTATCTCAAGTACATAGAGCAGAACTAATTGATGGAGAAGAGATTGTTGTTAAAGTACAACGCCCGGGAATAGAACATATCATTGAGATTGACCTTGAAATAATGCTGCATTTTGCCAATTTAACAGAAAAATATATTAGTGGGATGGATATATTAAGCCCCATAAATATAATTAAAGAATTTGAGAAGTCTATTAAAAAAGAGATAGATTTCACTATAGAGGCTTCAAATATAGAACGTTTTGGCCGAAACTTCCAGGATGATATGACAATTTATGTACCAAAAGTTTATAGAGATTATTCCACAAAAAAAATTCTTACAATGGAATTTATCGATGGTATCAAGGTTTCAAATATTGATGCAATATTAGGTACAGGTAATGATCCTAAAATTATTGGAAGTCGCTCTGCAGACCTTGTTCTTAAACAGGTGTTTGAACATGGATTTTTCCATGCAGATCCACACCCTGGGAATATATTAGTACTAAACAATAATGTTATATGTTTCCTTGATTTTGGTATGATGGGAATTTGCCTGCCAAAACATAAAGAGTATTTAAGCAATATTATTGTTGGAGTTGTAAAAAAGGATCCAAAAATAATAACAAAATCTCTTATAAAATTTTCATATATTGATAATATAAAGAATATTGATGAGTTAGAATACCAAATATCTGTTTTAATCGAACAATATTCCTACAAATCTTTAAAAGATCTAAATATAGGAGATTGTTTGAGACAATTGATCAAACTAATACTTGAATTTAAAATAAAAACTGCTCCTGATATGTATTTATTAATGAAAGCTCTAATAACAGTTGAAGGTGTTGGAAGAAAACTGGATCCAGATTTCAATGCTGTAGAACATATAGAACCTTTTGCTAAAAAGATATTAAAAGAACGAATGAATCCCCTTAAATTAACAAAAGATATATATTTATCTATGATTGAATTTGCATTTTTTCTTCGTGATTTTCCATCTGAAATAAAAACAATTTTCGAACAGATTAAGCACGGCCAACTGAAACTTAAATTTGAGCATAGAGGGCTGGAACCTATGCTCAAAACACATGAGAGAATAAGCAATCGTATTGCTTTTGCAATTGTTCTGGCTTCCTTGATTGTTGGTTCATCTCTTATTATCTTATCAGGTATTCCCCCAAAGTGGAATAATATACCTATTATTGGAATATTAGGTTTTGTTGCAGGTGGTATAATGGGATTCTGGCTACTTATTTCAATATTAAGACACGGGAAGATGTGATAAAATTTTATATTAGTTTTAAAGCAGATCTGAGACAGCATCTACCAATTCTCCAGATTTTATAATATTAATCGCAAGTTCCATATCTAACCTCATATACTGGTCTTCTTTAACAGGAGGTAATTTTTCATTAAGCAATTTATAAATTTTGCTTGTACCTTTTCCAAACCTTCTTAAATCCTCAGGCAGTTTGTCAAAAGTCATTTGAAGGCCTCTTAATGAACATAACAATTCTACACCAACTATGATCTGAGTATTGTAAATAATCTTTCTAAGATGTAATACACCTATACTAGCCATTGACACAAAGTCTTCCTGATTAGCAGATGTTGAAACAGACATTATTGACGCTGGTGTGGAAAGAACCCTTGATTCTGCTGATCTTGCTGCACTGGCATACTGAGTTAACATAAGACCTGTATCTCCTTTGTTATGGTCATATGCAAGATTTGCAGGAAGACCATTATTTAAATACCTATCCAATAATGAGAATACCCTTTTATCAGTTATTAAACCAAGGCTTGTCAGGCTCAATTTCACATAATCAATCACAGTTGCCAATGGCTGACCATGAAAGTTTGCTCCACTTTTTGCCTGCAAATATCCATTTTCATCAATAAAAAACAGAGGATTATCAGTAGCAGAATTAATTTCAATTAAAAGCACATCTCTCAATTTCTCAATAGCTTCATATACAGGGCCATGAACTTGTGGAATTGCTCTAAAACTGTATCTGTCCTGAACTCTTTCTTTTGCAGTTTCTTTAATTTGATCGGGATATCTGACAATTTGTGACTCGTCAGTTGTTCTTTTAGAATTTTCAATTAAGTTCCTCATTTGCTGAGCTATAAATATCTGTCCCTTATGTGGACGATTATCATTGATCAATTTTGAAAATGCATTTTTCTCACCACGAATAGCTTCCAGGGATAAGGCAGCTGTTATTGAAGCATTACTTAATAACAGCTCAGCATCGCGAACAGCAAATATAGCAATAGCTGATATAAAATTTGTCCCATTAGTTAGAGCCATTGCCTCTTTTGCTCCCAATGTTATTGGCTTCATACCAGCTCTTTTTAGAGCTTCAGGAGCACTTAAAAGTTCCCCCTTATAATATGCTTTTGCTTCTGGCAAACCAATAAGGACTGCTCCCATCATTGCAAGTGGGATTAAATCACCGCTTGCTCCTACTGAGCCCTCCTCAAGTATCCATGGAGTTAAGCCTGCATTAAGCATATCAATCATCATTTGACAGGTTTCCATGCGAACTGCTGATAAACCTATAGCAAAAGAGTTTAATCGAATTACCATTATTGCTCTTGAGACTTCTATACTCAATGGATCACCAGTCCCACAATTGTGAGATTTTATATATTTGATTTGATATGACTTAAAAGATTCTGATGTAATAACTTTATCCTTCAGATCACCACATCCCACATTTGTGCCATAAATTTTTATTTCAGGATGTTCATAAAGTTGT
>JAUWNT010000119.1 GCA_030612495.1 Candidatus Aminicenantota bacterium | reverse complement strand
AACATTTCAGTCAGCTCTTCAATTGAAGGTAATTCAGAAATATCATTTAACCCAAAATAGAGCAAAAATTCTTTTGTTGTAGAATATAGTGCAGGAAGACCTGGTACTCTTTTTCTTCCACTGATTTTTATTAATTTTTTTTGCAGCAAATTTTTCGCAGGTCCAATAGAATTTACTCCCCTTAAGCGGGAAATCTCAGCAAGTGTAACAGGCTGTTTATACGAAACAATTGATAATGTTTCAAGAGAAGGAATTGTTAATGTTGATGTCTTCTTTATTTTAAAAAAATCATTTAACAAATCATGCATCTCTATTTTTGTAACAAGCTGCAATCCTCCGCCTGATCTTTTTGAAATAATCCCCCTTGATGAATCTTTATACATCTCATTTAATTTTGATAGAATTTCTTCAAAATCTTTAATATTTTTACATTTTAAAAAAGTCATGATTTTTTCTGGTTCAACAGGTTCTTTTGAAACAAATAGAACTGATTCGACAAAAGCTGCTTTTTGCTCTATTGTTTCAAGGCTAAATTCTTTCTCTTCTTTCATTGAGCAATTTTATAACTCCCATTTTTCCATACTGAAATCGTGTCAAATAACCTTTTTTGTAATGCAATAACAACACCTCTTTTAGCCATTTCAAGCAATGAAAAAAAAGCAACAAAAAATTCTTCTATTGAACCCATCATTTCAATATAATTCGTAAAATTCAAATATCCTTCTGCTTCCAAAATTTCTAAAATCTCTTTTTGTTTTTTCTGAATCGAAAAATCCCTTGATTTAATACTAACAAACTCTTCCCTATCCTTTTTTTTTATCAAATTCAAAAAAATTTCAGCTAATTGAAAAGAGGAAATCTCTTTAATGTAGAATTCTTCTGTCTCGAAATTCTCATAAACTTCCTCTCTTTTCCACAACAACAACTCATCATTTTCCATTTGTTTGAGTAATTTTGTTATTTTCTTGATCTTATCATATTCAGCTAAAGTATTTATAAGTTTTTCTTCGGAAGATTCCTCATCAGACATTTCTGGAAAAGGTAATAAAGAACGAGATTTAATATATATCAAAGTTGATGCTGTCATTAAAAAGTCACTCTCTCTTGATGGATTTATACCTCTTTTATTCATCAGGTAATCAAGATATTCTGAGGTGATTTGTGAAACTTTAATATCAAGGATATTCATCCTGTTTTTATTTACTAAATGGAGTAAAAGGTCAAGAGGACCTTCAAAAAATTCAGTTTGAACTTCATATTTTTCCGAATACATTTCAAAAATCACTCATACTGCATTTTTATATCTTTACAAGTTCTCTTACTTCTTCCAATGTTCTCTTTGCAGTTTCTCTGGCTTTTTCATTACCTTTTTCAAGAATATCCATTACATTTAATTTTTCATACCTTTTCCTTCTCTCCCTAAAAGGCTCAAGAAAATCATTTATGTTTTTTATAAGTATCTTTTTACAATCAATACATCCTATAGCGGCTTTTCTACATGCATCTGAAATTTCTTTCATTTCATGCTTTGAGGAAAAAGATTTATGAAGAGCAAAAACAGGGCAATCCTCTGGTACACCAGGATCATTTCTTCTTTTACGCCTTGTATCAGTTATCATTGGTTTGATTTTTTTCTCAATTGTCTCAGTTGTATCTGAGATATATATCGCATTATTATAACTCTTACTCATTTTTCGTCCATCAATTCCAGGAAGTTTTGGGATTGGAGTAAGAAATCCCATTGGCTCATCAAAATAATTCCCATAAAAATTATTAAATTTCCTTACAATTTCTCTTGCAAGTTCAAGATGAAAGACCTGATCCTCTCCAACAGGAACAATATTTCCTCTTACTATAATTATATCTATGGTTTGAAGAAGAGGATATCCCAGGAATCCGAAAGTGTTCAAATCTCTGTCCTTAAGCTGTATCTTCTGTTCCTTAAATGTTGGAACTCTTTCAAGCCACCCTAATGGTGTAATCATAGAAAAAATCAGAAACAATTCAGTAATCTCTTTTATTGAGGATTGAAGGTAAACAACACTCTTTTCAGGATTAACCCCAACACTGAGCCAGTCAAGTAAAAGCTCTCTTATATTAGGCTTTATATATTTTGAATCCTGGTACTCAGTTGTTAATGCATGCCAGTCAACAATTGAGTAATAACATTGATATTTTTCTTGAAGCTCAACCCAGTTTTTTAAAGCTCCTTCCCAGTGACCAATATGACAAGAACCAGTTGGTCTCATTCCACTCATTACAATCTTTTTTCCCATTTTTATCCTTAAAAAAGTATTCTATTAACAATTGAAATTATTGGGTTTGCAATAATATTTAAAACATTTGTATAAATAATAATAAGAAGAATTAAGAATCCATATGGTTTAATTTTCAGATACATTTCCAAAGCTTCATTATGAAGCAAGCCTTCAATAATACCACTTCCATCTAATGGAGGAACTGGAATCAAATTAAAAATTGCAAGAAAAATATTTATAATTATGAAAAAGTAAAGAATATAAGATAAAACTTCAATACCACCGTCAGTATATAAACTAACCATTCCAAAACTTCTTAAGATCAAAAAAAGAACAATTCCTACAAATCCAGAAATGATATTTGAAACCGGGCCAGCAGCAGAAATGAACATTCCATCTTTTCTCGGATTTTTAAGATTATATGGATTCACCATAACTGGCTTAGCCCATCCAAATACAGGAGCCCCGATAATTGCAAGAAAAATCGGAAAAATTATCGTACCAATTAAATCAATATGAGCAATTGGATTCAATGTAATTCTTCCCTGAAGTTTTGCTGTTGGATCACCGAATTTGTTAGCCATCCATCCATGTGCAGACTCGTGTACAGAAATAGCAAACAAAACAACTGCAAATTGGATTATAATTAATAATATCTTATGCATTTGAAAAAAATACCATAAATAGCATTATCAGTCAATTTTTTATTGACAACAAAAAATAAAATTGCTATATTAAAAATTTACACAGGAGGTCAAAAATGAAAAAATTTGTGGTTATCTTTACAATTTTCTTTATAACAATCAGCTCATTCTATATTTATGCAGGAAAAAGAGAAGATAGAGAGAAATTATATTTATCAGCTCTTACTGAAAAGAATCCTGAGCTCAAACTTCAAAAACTTGAAGAATATTATAATAAATATGGGAAAAAGAAAAAATATCAGACTCCAACACTTTTTGTCCAGCTTGTTAAAACATCCCTTAAATTAAAAAAATATGATAAAGTGCTAATGTATGCTGACATAGCTTTAAATTATAAAAGGCTATCAGATAATGAGAGATCAAATGTAAAATTAGATAAGGCATATTATTACATATATGGCAAAAAGGATTTTAAAACAGCAGAATCTTTAGCTGATGAAGTAATTGCATTTGCAAAATCAGTAAAAGATAAAAACCTGAATGCAGATGCATTGAGATTAAAAGTTGTTATTTTGGAATCAAGTTCAAAAGATGTTGAAACAATAAAAAAGGCTTTAAAAACTTCTATTGATATATACAATATTGATCACTCCTTAAAATCAGCTCATTTTGTTTATTATTTCTCAAAAAAACTTTACGATGAATTCACACTTTATGATGAAGCAATCATAGGTCTTGAAAAAATATGTGTAGACAATAGGGCAAGAGCAGGACACCTCGAACAATTAGCATTATGGTATATGCAGGATGGTCTTAACAAAAAAGCTTTAAAATATTTGATACCTTCCTATATGAGGAAGAGAAATTCAAAAAGAGCTTATTTTATAGGTAAATTAATGCTTGAAAGTGATATTGAAAAAGCTTTCCAATATCTTGGCGAAGCATATGTTCTAAGTAATGAACCATATGCAACAAAAGCCATGGACCTACTTAAATTTGAGTATAAAAAAGAACTTAAACAAAAGCTAAACCAGGAGATGGAGATGGAAGGAGAGGAAGAAAATGTTAAAGAACCAGAAGAAGAGGAAATAGAAGCAGGAATTGAAAAGATAATCGAAGAAGCTAAAGCCAGGTTAGGAAGATAGATATTGACTAAAATGGTTTTTTGTTTTATTATTAAATATTGCCGGGATAGCTCAGCAGGTAGAGCGAGGGACTGAAAATCCCTGCGTCCGTGGTTCAATTCCGCGTCCCGGCAGATTTCTTTTTTAATGTATTATGTATCTTAGAAGGAGAGCTTAAAACTAAAATGAAAAAAATTCTTATTTTATTTATAACAGCAATTATATTTTTAGGAATCCTCTCATTCACAGGATGTAAAAAAATGGAAGGTGAATTTGATATAGAAGAATTATTTGCAGATACGTATAGAAATCTAATATCAGACACTAGCCATTTTCGCTGTTCATGCACTATTTATAGTGTAAATTTTATGATTGGCAAAATAAATAACTGGTCATTCAGGATTTATGATAGAGAAGAAGAATTATTATTAGATATAAATGAAACAAACCAGAACTCTCTTGGATATGATATAACAGTTGAAAAAAGAGCAATTCAAAGCTATTTTTCAGGCTACATAAATTTAAGAACAACAGATATAGTAACAGGAGACCTATTCAATGGCAAAGAACCAGTAAGAGTAATCTTTAGAGGCACTATTGAAGATCAGAATGGATATACATCAGATGTAGTTCAAGTAGGGCCTGCATATTTTACAGAAACAAAGTAAAAAATTGAAAAGGATTTAAAATTTAAATATAAAAAGAGAGTAAAACATGAAAAATATTAATATTTATAGTTTTTTTGTTATTTTAATTCTATTATTTGTATTTGCCGGATGCAGTTCAAATAGTAATACAAACAATAAAAGTGATGTTAGAGTCTCAATGGCTGGATATAATTTTACAAAAAATACATGTACAAATGATGATCCTGCTCTTTCATTTGAGATTAAGGCTGCATTTAAAAACTTTTCCAAGATTCCGGGGAAAATAGAATTCTGGAAATTCAATATTTATAAAAATGACACTTTATTACTTACAATTGATAAAAATAATTTCGATGATCTGGCTTGCGGGCAACAGCAAATTGTATTAGATTCTCCTATTATAGAAACCGGATGGATTGAATTGTATGGATTTATGAAATATGATCTTTTTGGAGATATGCCAAACAAGGTTGAAATTATTGTTACAATAAAAGATGACTCAGGTTACACCTATGAAATATCAGATATATATTATTAAAAAATAACTATCAAACAAAAAAATCAACTTATCTTTATATAAAATTGAACCAAAATTAACTTATTGCGTATATAATAAAATAAGATAGGAAAATTAAAAATTCAACTTAGTTATTTTTTAATCCTAATTTTAAGCTGGCTTTATTTAAAATCTCAATATAACCCTTTTCCTTTTCTTCAGGAGATGTCCCATCCATTTTTATATTAAAATAAAGATGTTGAAGTAACAATTTACTATTATTCGAATTCTTTTTATCACCAATTAAATAAGATTCCGCAAGATAATCAATAGCTTTATCAATATCTTTTTTTTGCAAAAGTTTTCCCAAAGAATATGCTATTTTTGCATCCTTTTTTAAATTATAAGATCTTTTCAAAAATAGAATAGCTTTCTCTATTTCATTATTTTTAGAATACCATAATGCAATCTTATTCAAATATTCTGGTTTTGTATTATTATCATTACAAACAATCTCAAGAGCTTTTATAGGCTCCTCATTCTTGTTAAATTGATAATAAAGTCTGTTTGTGAAAACAAAAACATATCTTGCAAATTTAGGAGACTTTTCATACAAATAGAGTTCAATCGATTTTTTCAAAACATTTTCCAATGCTTCAACATCAGTTACTTCTTTATCTAAAATACGAATTTGTAAATAGAGCGCAGGTATTATAAATTTTTTTATTAAAACAGAGTCAGATTTGCTTTTAATCATTATTTTTGTACGATTAATAATAAACTCAGAATAATTATAAGCTTTAAATAAATTCATTTTTAAAACAACATATGCATTTGAGATTTGCAAATATAGACCTAATTTGTTTTCTTCATTTATCCATTCGAATTTTAAGGCTTTTTCTCCATATTTAATAACTCTATCGAATTTTTTTGATTCAAAAGCTGCTCTTACTATACTCAAAATAAATTTTTTATCAACCTTTTGATCATCTTCTCTATTTTTATTATAATACTCTTCCAATTTCTGAAATCTCAAT
>JAUWNT010000072.1 GCA_030612495.1 Candidatus Aminicenantota bacterium | reverse complement strand
GGGGACTCAGAAATATAAAAAAATATTTAAGTGAAATGTTTCACGTATTATATATAATATTCTACATAACTTTTAAAAATCCTTCTTTTTGCCAAAAATAAAGAACCAAAACTTTTATTAAAGAAAAAAGTTATAAAAAATAGGGTCTATTTATTATTATCGAACTATGGTCCTATAACCACAATAATTCCAAGGGTGAACTTCATAACTTGCCAAAGTGTAGGAGTCTCCCAAGAAATCTATATAGGAATTTACACAGGCTTCTATGCTGTCTAGAGCCGTAGAAACTGAGGAAAACAAGCACGACACATCAATAACACCATATTTATCCATCCTAGGACCCCAATACCAATCAGCGTCCGTATCTTTATATTCAAAAACAGTTAAGAGATGCCCTGCAGATTCATTAAGAAAAAATACGGGAACAGAATATACATTATAATCATGATGGTGTAGAACATAACAACTAAAAATACTAAAATCGACACAATCTCCTTCTTTCCCAATATAAAATTCATAGGGGGTGTATGTGCCATCATGTTCTTTGTAGTGGCAAGTTGATAAAAAATTAAGTAGTTCTGAAGGAGTTTTTAATTTATCTAATAAAGATATGAATTGAGAATCATATTCATCCATTCCGCCATTATCTGGAATAATTGGTGGTGTTGTTACCCGGCTGCAACCTACAAAAAATAAACAAAAAAATAGTACAATCCCTAAAACAAATAATTTCTTCATAGTTACCTTTATTGTATTAAAATTTATCAAATATTCCTGATTATTAGCTTTAAATATGCCAAGGGACAGCTCTTTGTCGCAAAATCTTCGCTTAAAATAATATTTCAAAAACTCCCCTGTAACTATTCAGTAGAACGGTTGGGGAGAACGTAAACAGTAATTTAAACTTCCCTCTTTGACTGCCTCCTCTATCATCCCCCGGGCAGATTCTTTCAGAATGTGACAAGGGCTGGTTCTTTGTCACCTTTCTTTTTCTTCTGCAATCAAAAAAGTGTTTTCAATCTTTATCAACTAATATTATCTCCTCTTCATACATGCCTTCACCAATATAGTTTTGTTTAACCATTACTCTTAGTCCACAACCTCCTCCACATTCAATTACTTTTCCATATAAGTTCTCAGGTATACTCGTTACGGTTCCACAAGCTTGACATCTTATATGAATTTCATTACATCTATCGCATCTACCAATATCAAAAATAGATATAGATTCACTATCAATTCTACCATAACTATTAAAGCGTACGATTCCCGGAGGTTTGTCTTCTCCTGGATCGCAGAGCTGACATATTTCCAAATCATAATGGTAATCTTCGGAAGTAAATGTTAAAAAGTCAACAACTTCTAATTTTATTTCTTTCATTTCAGCCCTATTTTTTGCCGCTTTACTGTAACCGATATTAGATATAATTATTCCGAAATTCGCTGCTACATCTTCCATTAAGCCTATAAAACTTTCAATATCTCTAACGTTTAATTTTCTATTAAAGCATTTACAATCTATAATGCCCAACATATTATAGCCTACCGTTTCGTTGTAAACTGCGATATCAATTTGCCTATTTACTCTGCTGTATTTTCCCAATTTTCTAATATTTTTTTTAATTTCATCGTTGGGAAATTCTTTTTTTAACTTATCAAGAACTTCTGCCTCATAAAGTTCCCATTCTTTAACTTTAATAATATTTGGTTTTATTCTCATTTTGTATTCCAATATAAATTACTTAAGGATATGTTCTTTTTAATAAGTATCCTTAAAATGAAAATATTTTTTTAATTTAAACTTTTTATATAAATTTATATATAAAATGCTACAAATGCAAATTTATTAAGGCAAGGATCGGTTTAAGAAAGAGCATTTTTTGCTGATCGGACATGATATGCATTTTGGTTTTCTGCTTGAACAAACTAAGGCTCCAAAATCTAAAAGCGCCCAGTTATATTGTTTTACATTTTTGTAAGGTAGTATTTTTTTTGCAAAATACCAAATTTCTTTATCATTGCGCGGTCTTGGGTTTATTAAATTAAAATTAAAAAATCTTTTAAAAATTCGTATTACGTTTGTATCAACAATTGGTACTTTTTCATTAAAAGAAAAGCATAAAATGCAATTTGCAACATAATCTCCTACCATAAATAAATTTTTAAGTAATTTCCGGTCTTTTGGAATTTCACAATTGTAATCTTTTACTATTTGCTTACTAACCCTTTTTAATCCCTTTCCTCTGTTTACTAAACCGAGAGGTTTAAAAAAATTAATAAGCATTTTATCATCAGCTTTATATAGGTCTTTTACTGTTTTGTATCTTTCCAAAAATTCAATAATATATTTTTCCGCATAAACAGCTGAAGTTTTTCTTAAAAATATTTCGGAAATTAATATTGTATAAGAATCGGTTTTTGTCCTCCAATAGAAACTTCTCTTGTTTAATTTATACCATTCCGCTATTTTCCTTCTAAAATATCTATACTTTCCTTTATTCTCGTATTTCAAAATCTTCATATGCACCAATTTCTTTAAAATCAATGGAAAAATTTTCTGTATCCTTTTTTGTAATTTCTACTGAATCAATTTCTATCTCTTCTAGCAATTCATAAGTTACTAGTTCTCCTTCTTGAATCTTTAAAACATCATTAATCAACCAATCTCCTAATCAAATTTACCGGGTCAAATATTTATTCTTGACAAATAATTTAGTGAACTGCCAAGAATAAAGATTTGACGCTAATACATTTTTCTATTGTCAGTAGAATCATCTCCCTGATGTTTGTAATAGTTGATTTTTGATTTCTTCTGCAAAAATTTTTCCTATAAGAGGAGGGACAGCATTTCCAACTTGCCTCCATTGAGTTTTATAATCTCCTATAATCTCATAATTATCATCAAATGTTTGGATTCGTTTAATCTCGGGAATTCTTAAGAATCTATTTTTCCAATGAAAAGGACCCATATTATTTGAATGACTTGCTTGAATTGTCCAAGAAGGCCTATTTGGTGACAACTTTAATAAAAAAGACCAATATCTTGATCTCCATTTAAATATGGGATTAGAATATCCTCTTTTTTTTGTAAAGAATAAATAATTATCACCTGGTGGAACTTTTTTTAGTAAATCTTTGTGTCTTGAACCTGCTTGCATATTTTTATCTTCCTGTAAATCAAAATCTAAATCTGTAAGAATATCCCCGCAAGTAACCCATCTTTTTTTATTCTTTTGTATATTTTCATCATATTTCTTAGGATTATAATGTGTTTCTTCAGGAAATTCAAAATCTGGTAAATCTTGTCTTGCTCCAATACAGATAAATCTTTCTCTTGTTTGAGGTACACCATACATAGCTGCGTTAATAATTTTATAGTAAATTTTATAGCTTAATTCCTTACTCTTCTCTTTTAAAAAATTAAATGCTTCTATGTGAGGTTTATACACAAAACCATGAACATTCTCAAATAAAAAAACTTTAGGTTTAATCTCTTCCAATGCCCTAAAATATTCAGTGAGAGTAAATGAATTCTCGTCATCAAGGGCTCGTTTCTTTTCTTTACGATAAAATCTTGACTTAGAATATGCTGGACAGGGTGGACCTCCAATCAAACAATCAACTTCTTTCAATCCCACGCCTGAAATTATGTCTTTAAAGTTAATATTTCTAATATCCTTACATTCAATTTTAGTTTTTGGAAAATTTTTCTTAAGAGTGTTACATGCAGGTTCCCAAAAATCAGTAGAATAAACAAGGTTAAAACCTGCTTTATGAAAACCTAAATCTAGCCCTCCTCCTCCAGAGTAAATACTTATTACAGTTGGTTTATTGCTCATTTCAGATATTCTCCTTTAAAAATTCAATCATCGCTTTCCCCATTAAAGGAGGTACAGCATTTCCGATTTGTTTTTGTACTGATCTTCTGCTCCCATAAAAAATGTAATCTTCCGGAAATGTTTGGATTGCAGCAATCTCTGGAATTCTTAATCTTCTAGATGTCCAATGAAAAGGACCCACCCAAGGACCTGGTTGAGCAGCAATTGTCCATGAAGGCATATCAGGATGTAATTTTAGTAGAAAACTCCAAAACCTAGTTCCTGCCTTAAATTGAGGATTTGGATATCCTGCTCTTGCGGTTAAAGCAATGTAATTCTTTCCAGGTGGAACTTCTTTCAAGTGTCTACCATAAGTCCCATTCTCTGTAACCTCTGATGGTTCAAAAAATTCTTGCTTGTCAAATTTACTTATAACTTCTCCAACATTCACATATGGCAATAAACCATTTTTTTCTGCAATTTCTTTTGGAAAATGAGTTTTTTTTGGTTCATCTGTTTTAAAAGGTTTTTTTGAACCTATTATAAATATCCTTTTTCTTTTTTGAGGAACGCCATAATCTAAAGAATTTGCTCGGATTATCTTATAGTGATATTTCTCTTTTTTGAGAAAAGAACTAATTTTATCTACAACATTCTTATTTGTAGGATGCAATAAACTTTCAACATTTTCAAATAAAAAACCATCCGGAGAGAGTTCTATTAATAACCTAAAATATTCACCAATCATATTTCTTGGGTCTTTCTCTCCCTTTCTCATATTATTGCCAATCCAATACCCTGCTTTTGAAAAAGGTTGGCATGGAGGACCACCAATCAAGATGGTTTTACTGGATTTGTATTTTTTTAATAACTCCTTATATTGCTCTCCATTTATATTTCTGGTATCATCATGGATAATTTCTGAATTTTGAAATATTTTATTTTTCTTTAGCGTTTTAACACTGTCCTCATCAAAATCAATGCAAGATACAACAGGAGATCCTGCCAAATGACTTCCGATATCCAAACCGCCACAACCACTAAATAGACTTATGGCAACTATCTCTTTTTTCATTCAGTAATCCCCCTTATAGCATTCCCAATTTTGATAAATTCAGGTTCTGGAAAAAATAATCTAGAACTTGGCATAGTCAATTTATCATATTGTAAACCTGTAAATTTAGAAATTCCTCCATCTTTATGAACCTTCTCTAGATATCTTATTTTATCATCATTTATTCTAATGTTATATTCTCCATCAAAATAGATTAACCCATTATCATAGGCTTTATGATGAAGAGCACATAAACAAATTCCATTTTTAGGATCATCTGTTCCTTTATCATGTGAGTGAGGAATAATATGTGCTGCTACAACTACTTCTAGTTGCATTCCACATACTGCACAACGATGACCATAAGTTTCAGTTACTAATTTTTTGAAATTCATATCTCTTCTAAATCTTACATGTGTTACGGAAAACTTCTTTCTTTCAATCTCAACACTTGTTGCTTCCTCACTTTCAGTTTCTTCCACAGAATTTGATTTCTTAATCAATTCCAATAATGTACCTTCATCGCTCTGATGCATTAGATCATAGTTTTCAAGATATAGACCAATATATTTGGGTTGAATTGAAATTATTACTTGGTCATTATTATCTTTATATATGCTAATCCCATTTTCAGCTGCATTATATTGAATAGAAAACCTAGAATAAGCTGAAATGGTTTGTCTTTGATTTATTCTTTCTGTTAACAAATGAGGATTCCAAGCCGTAAATACATTTAAATCTGCAAAGTAACCAAGAAATAGGACTGGTTTGCCTGAATTTTTGGCAGTTAAAAAATTTGCAGTTCTAGCTATCTGGATCCTACACTCATCTTGGTTTGGTCTTCCACTTCCAGATTCATGAACATTCTTTATTAGAATATAAAAAATCTTTTTGTTTATTCTAAATTGATAAGGATTATTTCCTGATATAAAAATAACGTTTTCAGAATACTCTTTCAGACTATCCAATAATAAGTATTTCAATTCAATATGGTTTAAAATAGTTGTATCTCGAACACTCATTTTATAACGCCCACCAATTTTAGAATAGTGAAATATGCTATTTTTTCTGTAGTTTATTTTCCATTTTACAGGTTTCCCTTTGGGATGTCTATATATAGCAATACCTAAAGCCTCAACCATCTAGTTAAGAAATTCCCCAAGTCCCATATGTTTTCTGCTAAAAGTTATTGAATTAGTGACCTAGTGCATATGTCCCTCGTATATTACTAGTAACTTATTATTTATTTATCTATTTTACCTTTTATATGTTCCCGGAAATAAGCTTCGGTTCCCTTGTCACAAAAATATATGTAACATCCTTTATGTGCCCTGGACATCAAAACACGATAGACATTCTTTAGATGATCTGTAAGTTTTCCATTGTTTCTTTTTATCATAGTGTCATAGGAATTCTCTCCTATGGCAATCCATTTGTTCTGATTCTTGTCATATATTAAATCATTACCGAATATAATACCAATATAATCAAATTCAAACCCTTGTGCGGTATACACTGTGCCCACTTGGTCCATTCCACTGTCATCAGTAGCCCATTTCCAAAATTGGTCCTTTTTTTCCCACGGCATTTCCAAATCCCCTACTTTTACATCATTAACCAAGCTACCATCAGGATTCGGTTTGCTCCACGGCCAACAAAAACCCGCAACAATTCTTGCGCAGTTCTTTTTCTCCTGATTCTTTCTGTCAATAGCTTCTTTAAGTTTCAAGGGGGTATCAAATATTTTAAATTCCATACGATCCTCTTCCGATAAAAATTGCTTTTCCGATTCTCTGATATCCAGTATATTTTCAATCCATTGCAGGAAGGCATCCGAACCGCTGCATCTAAACTGGGTTTTTAATTCAAATTCTGAAATTTCAGACTCCTGTACTCCAAGTTTCAAAGCTGTGCTTCTAATTAACTCAATACTGCCTATTTCATTAGGTCTAACTACCTGATGTTCATCTATAAAAAAGATGGATAATTTAGCTGCCCTGATTAACTCTTCAATTTGCGGAGTATCCGTTCTTAATCTTTTAGGAGTGTAACTGCCGGTACTGGATTCCCTGATCCGGTGTGCTTCATCACAAATAAGAACCTCTATTTTGTTTTCAGGATACTCCATAAAACTATTAAAAAATTTGAATAGCTTTGACGAACGTATTCCCAATATTTTTCGCAGAGTCTTAGTAAATGCTGCCGATCCCGTCGCATGGTAAACTTGTTTTCCTTTTCTGAGAAGCTCTCCCATAACTTCCAAAGCTATTACAGATTTTCCTGTACCCGGTCCACCTTTAATAATAATTACAGATTTTTTGTCCAATTTTGATAATTTTTTCGCCTTATGCATTATTGAATTGTATGCTGCTATCTGATCATCTATAAGGTTAAATATTTGCTGTTCATTGATCATCTGTTTTGTATGATCCAATAGTTTTTTAGATGGTTTGATTGGGGAATAGATAAATCTTTTAAAAACTTCCAGGCCTGAACCGTTTTTTAATCTTTTCTGCAAATAATTACCCAGACCTACAATATCTTCTTTTGAAAAAAGTGGGTATTCTACAATCAATCTTTTAAATTTTGGATAATATAATATATCATCTCTTAGCCTGGAATAATTGTGGCAGTAGGCACAGGAGCTCAGCATCGGTGCGGGAGGGGTTTCAAAGACGGTCATAAAATCTTTTAGATCATAGTGGTAACCTTCAACCTGAGATGAAGGGTGCGCTTGCTCTTTCTTGAATTTGCCGTAATCTACTATCACGTTCCCATCGGTTTCGCAATCTTCTACATTTTCGTTGGACCATTGTTTCAATTCAATAAGAACAATGTTATCTTCATTAACACAATTCCTTCCGAATAAAATCACATCAATTCTTCGGGATGAATAAGGCAATTCATACTCAACTATTATCATATTATCTTGCAAATCAGAATAATCCAGTGAATTTTTTACATAATTCAATGAAATATTCCAGGAGTTTTTTTCAGAACGCCCTGCATTTTTACCGTAATAACTTAAATATTTATTCGATATTATGTCTGCAATCTTATTTTGAATAACATCTTCTTTAAATTGGTTTATCATACCTTCATACAATCTCATTATTACTACTCCGAATATTTTTTATTAGAACCCTTCACTTTTTCAATGGGATATTTCTCTTCATTTTCCTTCATTTTATTTTCAAGTTCTGTTGACAAATCAATATTATATCTCTGTGCCAGTCTTATTAAAAAATATAATATATCTGCCATTTCTTCAGCTAGTTCCTGTCTCTTGGATTTATTTTGAAACATAGCATCCACTTGAGTTTCTGATTTAAATCTAAAATGCTCTAATAATTCAGATGCTTCTGTCACAATTCCGATCGCTAATTCCTTTGCATTGTGGTATTGGTCCCAATCTCTTAATTCACAAAATTGTCTTATTTTTTCTTTCAATTCTTCTATCGTTGTTTTATTGTCCATTTGTTCTAAACTTCACCATTTCTTCGGTTATTTTTGTCTTTTGGATTTATAATAGAACTTCATTTGCTCTCCCCTTTTTTTATGTCGTAGAGTTGAAGAGCGGTACGGAAAGGTTCTTCCAAATCCATTCCAAGATTCTGCTCCGGCGCAAATCGGCTGAAGCCAGCATACATTAGACACATTAACTGCAAACCGCTGAATTTTTCTCCAGGACAATTGCTGAGGGTATACTTTTGATCTGGTGAGGCATAGTTTAATCCACTATTTCCAAGTAATCCAATTTCAAATGAAAGTGCCTTAATTTCCTCTTCAGTCATACCATCAAATCTCTCCAATGCACCCAGAAGAAACCAGACGGCTGCCGGATGCTTCTTTTTTAATAATTCGGAATTGGCAGTTACTTTGGATTTTGTTTTACCTGGCGCTTTATATAATTCTGTATCTTCCTGCCACTCGTACCAATTCTGAAGTCCAAGTTTTTTCGCCCATGCATCAAGAATCTCATACTCATCCCCTGGTTTTAGTGTTTTGATACGGTTTTCGAGTAGAGATAGCAATTCCTGTGAGGTGGAAAATGAATCGAGTTTGTGATAAGGCTCAGCATAACAGGTAACCCCTCCCCATAGTTTATCTAAAAATAATGCCGTTGCTCCATTTATTGCAGAGGAGGCATACATAATATGTTTGGGCATGCGCTCTTGTATTTTATTGTTAATTATAGATTCCTTTGCCTGCTCAGCTAGTACATCGAGTGAAATAAACTGGGATGCCCTTAGAATTGGAAAATTGTGGTACAGCTGAGTCTCTATTATTAAGTCAATCGGAGCGTTCTGAACCTGTCTTACAATTCCTTCTGAAAGCTGGAGTGTTACATCTGTTATAGATTTTTCGCTAAACCCCTGGCGCTGCCAACGGGTAACATCCTTTGCCATGCTGCGAATGGCTTTCTCCCGATTGGCGGCAGTAGAAACAAGATAGCGATTCCGCCCTGCTTGCCTGGCAGCACATTCCAGGCGTAGATGTTCCAGTTCGTGGGCAATAAGATGTATCAAAATTTGGTCAGAAATATTTTCCTTATGAAGAATCAAATGGTAATTCCTCCCGTGTTTCCATGCCATCTGAATAACAGCCACAGTACCGCCGGGAGAACCTCCCGACTGGATACGAATAGGATATCCGGAAAGATCAGCAAGTTCGTTTTTTATATCTTCTATCACCTTCCACATATCTTTACGTTTCTTTTCGGCTATTTCGGCCATTAGCTCCCCATAGATTTTACGGGCTTGGGTAAAGACAGGAAGTGAGCGTGCATCCTGTATTTCCGCCCGGGCAAAAAGTTTTTCGAGAGTTTGTTTAGCTT
Source organism: Candidatus Aminicenantota bacterium (assembly GCA_030612495.1). GTDB lineage: Bacteria > Acidobacteriota > Aminicenantia > UBA2199 > UBA2199 > JAUWNT01. The sequence goes on along the minus strand of JAUWNT010000072.1, from coordinate 1,276 downwards.
TCTCCGGTTTTTCCTGAATTCTTTGCACCATAGCCTTGCCCATATAAGGATTAACAAAGGATGGCTTTTCGGCAATGCTTTTTTTAAAAAAATCAATGGCTTCGCTTAATCGTCCCTGTTCTGTACAGACTGCTCCGAGGCTGTTCATAACCCATGGATCATCTGCATTTGCCCGAAGAGCTCGCTTCAACATACGCTCAGCTACCTCAAAATTATTCTCAAACTTACTATAGATATTAGCAAGCACGACCAGACTCCATACGTCATCAGGATGAACTCCCAATACCTCGATGAGCTGATTTTTAGCCTCTTCCGATTCCCCTTTCTCCACGAGAACCATCGCTAAATCCCGTCGTGCCTTATAATTGGAAGGCTCGAGTTCAAGGGTTCGCTTTAAGATATTCACTGCCTTGTCATAGTTACCTTGAGCCGCCCGTTTTGCGGCTTTTTCTTGAAGCCTTTTAGCTTCCGCACGTGCAGTGGCTGATTCTTTGGGATAGGTGATTACGCCTCTCCACCCGTCGAACTGGACTTCAATGGGCTGAGGCAGGAAGGAAAATTGTTCACGAACCATTGTTTCTAAATCAGCTAACGGCGGTAGTTTCTCAGGAACAGCCATACCCGAAAACTCATAAAGCGTCCGAGCGTCAATTTCTATATTCATACTCTCATAATCCTCCTTAAAGATTCTGACAAATACTGCTGTAGAAACTTGCACTAATGCTTAGTTTAATATAAAACTAGGTCATAAATACTATCTTTTTTCTGTGGAAATGTTGTGGTTCTTCACGCATATTCTACCTTGACTATCATTTTTTATCAAGCGTCTACTCACTTTTTTAGTTACAAATAATACTCTTTACAATTATATCACAGGGGTATGACTACTGTATGGAAATAATTAGGAAAATAATTTAAAAAAATTGAAAAAAATTTGATTTTTTTTAAGTTTTTTAGTGCGAAAGGGGGACACACTTTACTTTTCGCCAAGTATAAGTGCGGGATTACAAAAGAAGAATGTCCCCCATGACTCTATATACTGCTAATAAATCAAATCAAATAATTCATTAGCTAAATCGATATCTAATTCTTTAAGTATTTTGTATTCATTTATAGCTGAATCTCTGTCTTTAATCAGAAGATAAGCAACACCTAAACTATAGTGGGCTTCAGCGTAATCAGGATCAATACGTATTGCCTGCTTATATGCTTCTATTGCGAATATACGGAAACCGAGTATGACATAATCAAGACCTAAATAGTAGTGGGCTTCAGC
>JAUWNT010000206.1 GCA_030612495.1 Candidatus Aminicenantota bacterium | reverse complement strand
GTTCTAACCCTTGATTTGGAATCAGAAGTAAGTGGTGTATTGGATAATAAATATGAAATACTAAAGGGAAAAAAATCTATTGAACTGTTATTATCCTTACTTAAAGATAACAATATAAAACTTTCAGTTTTTGTAGTTGGTGAGATAATAGATGATTTTCCTGATATTATTTCTCTATTTATGAAATATGACTGCGAATTTCATTGTCATAGCCATTCACATTCAAGTAAAAATCCTGATTCAGAAGAAGAAATCCTTAAGAGTAGAAATACCTATGAAAAATTTTTCAGGAAACCTCCTATTGGATATAGAGCACCACAGGGGAAAATTTCCCCAAAAGGTATAAAGACTCTTGAAAAGTTTGGATTTAAATTTGATTCAAGTATTTTCCCGTCATATTATCCAAACCTATTTAAGTATCTTTTATCAAAAAGACATATATATAAATATAAAAACTCCAGTATTGTTGAAATCCCATTTTCATCAGTAACTCCATTTAGATTAACGCTGTCAATTTCTTATATTAAACTTTTAGGCAATAAAATATACAGAATTTTGCTTAATATATTTGGGATTCCTAATATATTAATCTTTGGCTCTCATTTGCATGACTTTTTTATTGATGAAGATACAATCAAAAGATTACCATTTTTATGGAAAATCATTTATAAAAGGAATAAAAATAAAGGCATGGATTTTTTAAAACAATATATCTTGTTTTTTAAGGAAAAAGGATATAAATCTGTCTTTATTTCGGAAATTTATAATTTATATAAAAATAAAACATAAGTTATAAAACCCTGAATTTCCTGCAAAGTTAATTGTAACTCAATCAAAAACATATTTAAAAGCAACTGCTCATAAATTATATTTTTGACTCTTTTTCCATTTCTAGCTTTTCAATCCTGTTTTTCAACAATGCAACTTCCTGGATCAACTTTTTATTTTCCTCAGCTAATTTTGAGATAATAATTGAAAAATGCATCCCTAATAAAAAAGTAACAAAAATTAAAAACGGAATAATTATAAAAGGAGCAACTTTTATTCCAACAAAAGCTGCCAGCGGATCTATAATCCCCCTAAATACTGAAAAAAAGAGTAAAATCAAACCCAAAAAAAACCAGATTAAAGAATAACCTTCTCTTAATTTTTTCTTTCTTGTTAATTGAAGTACAAATAAAACAAATAAAACACTTACTACAATTAACAAAATTTGTATCTTATCCATTATTGCTCCTTACAAATTCAATTATTATAGAAACACTAACTTTAATCATATAATAAATCGATTTAAACACAGATATTGACGATATGCCAGCAACTCTACTTTCCATTTGTACAGGAACTTCAATAATTCTAAATTGTCTTTTTTTTAAAAATATAATAGCCTCTGGTTCAGGAAAATCAATTGGATAGTTATCTTTCAGCAATTCAATGGCTTTAGCATTGTATGATCTGAATCCGGAAGTACTATCTGTTATATTGCATCTAACCAATATGTTGATTAACAATTGGAAAAATCGTATTCCCAATCTTCTAAAAAAATTTGATTGAAAACCTTTTTTATCTATAAATCTTGAACCATTAACAACATCAGCGTCACCTTTTTTTAAAGGGAATATAAGCTTTTTGATATATTTGGGATTATGCTGACCATCCCCATCAACCTGAATAGCAATGTCATAATTATTCTCATATGCATATTTAAAGCCAGCTTGAACAGCCCCACCTATGCCAAGATTCATAGGTAATGAAATAACATTTACTTTAAGTGATCTTGCTATATATTCTGTCTTATCTTTTGAACAATCATTTATAACTACAATGTCAAAATCTTTAGAAATTTCCCTTATATTCGTGATAACAGTTTTTATATTGCCCTCTTCATTAAAAGCAGGGACAATTATCAATACTCTCATTTTTTAATTTTTTTTAAATACTTTTTTTTGCCTTAAATATAAAGTTAGAAGCGCTTTCAAATCTACCAGAGCCAGGTAAATATTTTTCAATTGTATAACCTTTTCTTTTCAACAGATCTTTAATTTCCTCAGGTTTATAATAAAACCTTATAGGAACAAAATACCAATCAAGTATTAACTCCTCTAGCTTCTCACCTTTTCTTGATTTTTTTCTAAATATTTCTCTGAATTTTACAATAGGCCAGAGAAAGAACGCCAGAATTTTTGATATAATAACCCAACACACTTTAGGGCTCCTAATTAATATTTTCCTTATTATTTCATGAATCCATGTCAATTTAGTCTTTTTATATAGGGCTAAGAGAAGTTGGCCATTTTTCTTTAAGACTCTATCTATCTCATTAATTGCTTTCATAGGGTTCTCTGTGTGATGAGCACTACCCCATGCCCAGACTATATCAAAAGATTCATCACCATAAGAAAGGTTAAGCATGTCGCCTTCAACAAAATCTATGTTTTTTAGTCCCAACTTCTTTTTTAATGCCATACCTGTTTCAAGGCTCCCTGGAGAAATATCCAACCCAATGGCATTCTTTGCACCCATGCTGGCGAAAATATTTGTAAAAATTCCAGTTCCACAACCACAGTCAAGTATCTCTTTATCTTTCACCTCCTCTTCAGTAAAAAACATTTCGAGGTGATTCTTACTTGCATCAAATTCTGGCAAATACTCGGTCCATACAATATCATAAAATTCTTTGACATGCTCTTTTTTCATTTTCCCTCCGAGAAGAGTGAAGTATAATGAAATAACATGATATTGTCAATTTCATTTCAGATTGAGTTTGTGTTATAATTCACAACTTATGTTTAAAGAATTTCAATACTATAAACGCTTATTAAACATCTATAATAATTATAGAAAAAAAAATATCATAACCTCTGCATTACCATTCAGAATGTGGATAGAAGTGCATTCAGACTGTAATTTAAAATGTGTTATGTGTCCAAATAAGGACCTTGACAAAACACAAAGAGGAGCTATGGATTGGGATGTGTTCAAAAAAGTTGTTGACGAAGCAAAAGATTTTATATTTGATCTAACCCTTAATCATAGAGGAGAGTCTTTACTACATCCGGATGCAGTAAAATTTATAAAATATGCTTCAGAAAAAATCAAATTTACAAAGCTACACACAAATGGAGTGCTTCTTGA
>JAUWNT010000093.1 GCA_030612495.1 Candidatus Aminicenantota bacterium | reverse complement strand
TTAAACTTGATAAATATAATACAACTAATTTGCGAGAATATTCAAATGCTTTGAAAAAATTTGATCCAGGCCACAAAATATTTATAAGATTTACAAGAAAGGATAGAGAAATTGAAACACAAATCGTTTTAGATGAGAGATGAGTGTGAGTCTTTGGGCAGAGGTAAACCCTGCCCCTACTTCACTCTTCGACACCTCAACATTTCAATTTCTCTTCAAGATAATAAGAACAAGAGTCCTTTTTTTTTTATTCATAAATTCAGCCATACATAAATATTTTTTGTTCTAATTTTCTTCAATCCACTCTACCTCTTTATCAGATACAATTTCACCGCCACAATCACATACTCCATTTTTCACTTTAAATTTCCTTTCACATCTAATACAAAAAAATGATTCAGGTTTCTGAAATATACGTCTATTGGTAGTACGTTGGTAGAATAAACCAAGAAAAAAACTTAAAATTGTTAAAAATGTAACAAAATACAAATATTGAAACACTTCTTTCCATAATATGGGATCTATACTTCCTGATTCTAATGAACAACCTGTTTTAATCAAAAAAACACTGCCCAAGAAAACAAGAATCGCAACGGAAATAGGATCTTTTAGAGACTTCGCGTTTTTTCTTCGTTCTTCTTCTATCTTTTCTTGTCGCTTCCGATTCTGATAAAGTTTATGCTTTCTGATTACCCTCTCAATTTTCCAACAGGATATCTCCTCCTTGTATATTTCTCTCTCTATTATACAAGAAATGTTACCTATGTATCTCAGCCTCCGCACACTTGAATCAAAAAAAATCAAAAAAATTAGTCTATCTACTTGACAATGAACTTCTAATGGACGACCCCAAAATGTTCCTCTTATCGTTAGTTGACAATTATATGAAATTATCATATTATGTATGTGGAGGTATTAAATGGTAAGAAAAACAGTTGCAATAGATGAAGATATAGTAAGTGATCTTAATATTCTGGCTAAAAAAGAACAGCGTGATTTTTCCAGTGCCCTAAGATATACCCTGAGAATCGGGCTCCTGGCTGTTGAAAATCCCGAATTAACAGTTCAGGAAATCAAAGATATTATTGAAGCCAGAGTGGATTATGAAATGGGTAATGTTCAAGAACTGGATATGAATAATATATAGATGCAATTAAAAGAAACATCAAAGTTCCAGAAATTAAGAAGAAAACTGAAGGAATTACAAGAAAAGGAGGCTCTAAAAGAGGCAATTTCCAGCATTTTATCGAATCCTGAAGCAGGAAAGAAATTAAAGGGAGAGTTTAAAGATCTCAGATCTTTACGTTATTCAGTCAAAGGCCAGCAGAGGAGGCTTATTTATAAAATTGCCGGAGATGATTTAACCCTGTTTTCTTTTGGCCCAAGAGAAGGAACCTACAAGAAATAAAACAATTCAACAATCAAAACCCAAATCGTGTCAAGTCCTGATTAAAAGTTGACACTTTTTACTATTCTTTCATCACTTTTTACTTTTGCCTTTTTACTTGTTCCCTTTGACTTTGATATTAAATAAAATTATAATTAACTTTAATATAAGGAATTATATGGATCTCTTTTTTAATGATATAAAGTATGATACACCTGAAGATATTCGCTGCTCATTAGGTTATAAAATCTTTTTTAAATCAAGATTTTGGTTTTACTTTAATTTTGCAAAAATTGTCTTTAAAAGTCGATCTTATATAAAAAAGGGAATTTATGATAACAAAAAATGGGCAGAGACCTCCTTTGATATATTAAAGGCAATTGAAAGATGTGGAGGTCGTTTTCATATAAGAGGGCTTGATAATCTCAAAAAATCTGATGGACCAATTGTATTTATTAGTAATCATATGAGTACACTTGAAACAGTTATTCTACCCTGTTTAATTACTCTTATACACCCTGTAACCTTTATTGTTAAAAAAAAACTTGTAAAAGGTCCGATATTCGGACCTATTATGAGATCAAGAGATCCAATCCTTGTTGGAAGAAAGAACCCGAGAGAAGATTTAATAACTGTTCTAAAAAGGGGAAAGGAAATTCTTTCACAGAGACGTTCTATCATTGTTTTTCCTCAAAGTACCCGTCAGATTGAATTTATCCCTGAAAGATTTAATACTCTTGGCATAAAATTGGCTAAAAATTCAGGAGTTAAAATTCTCCCGATAGCTTTAAAAACGGATTTCTGGGGAAATGGTAAATTGATAAGAGGTTTTGGTAAGCTTGACTCAAAAAAAGCCATATACTTTGAATTTGGGAAACCAATGAATATTCAAAGTAATGGAAAAGATGAACACAAAAAGATCATTGAATTCATTCGATTTAATCTTAACAAATGGAAAAACAAATAGTTAAAAGTATCCTATTTTTCCTTTATTAATTTTTCTGGTTTTTTCATGATATTATCAGCTTTGTAAGAAGAAAGTAAAAAAGGGTATGCACTCTCAGATGTTATCGCAGGATATTCATTATTATTCCCTTCTGTTTTTTCGAAGATAGAGATAGAATAGAGCTTATTTCCCTTAAGAGTTATAGTATAAATCGGGTTTGAAAAATCTTGTTTGGTTTTATCCTCAATATATTTCGAACAATCAAGTTTTGTTAATTCATTAAAAACAGACTCAATCTCTTCTGAATTAGCCTTCTTTTTATCTATTGTAAGCCACTCCTCCTTTTTCCCGGTATTGATTTCAACAGGCTTTATCTTTTTTGTAAAATGAAGCTTTTTCTTATCTTCTTCAATCTCTATCTCTGTAATCTCATTTTTATCAAATTTCATAACAATCTTATCTCTTAAAGCATCAATCTTCTGGTCAAAATTATCTCTAAATGAATTACTTGCTTGATATACTTTAATATTATTGGGAATTTTAACAAATGTATGACGAAAAGTTGATGCTTGTTTTCCAATTTCAAACTCTATTAAAAGTTGATTTTTTATATTAAATGCTTTTACAATAATCTTTTGTTCATTATCCAACCCATATCTTTTATAGTCCTTTGACTCAGATACTAATGCTGTTAGAGTTAAATTAACAATATTATCAATCATATCATTTATCTTATTATTATCACACGCATATGCTTGAGGATCTATTATCCATTTACTATTTATTTTAATCAAAATCAGGGATTGATCGGATTTTTTTATTTCAATTTTAGAAATATCCTGTTTATTAATTGGCTTTATTTCAGGAAGTTTATAATGTACACTGTTTGAGCTTCGAAAAATCAATAAAGCAAATAAAATAATAATCACACCTATTAAAACAATAAATTCAGTTTTTATTCTCTTATTCTTCATTATTATTCTCCCATATTTTATTTTCTAAACATAGCTTGGATTCTTTTCCTTTTAGCTTTTCGCCTAAACCATACAAAAACACCAAACAGAATACAAAGCAAAGGCAATCCACCTATATTAACAATTTTTGCAAAAATGCGTGTCCCTGGTTTTGTATCTTTTATGGGATTAAACTTCTGATTTTTGCTCCTCATAACAGCAATATCTTGTTGATTATTTAAATAATCAACACTATTTAAAAGGAACTGTGCATTTGGGGAATTACCCTCTTCATCAAGAAAATTATCTTTCAATATTTCAGTTGATCCAATTAAAAATATTTTACCTGGCCTTCCTTTAAGTAAAACCCCCCTCTCTTCTCTTAGTTTGGATTTCTTATATTCAGGCCTGGATTTCTCTTTCTCCTTTGCTTCTTCCTTTTTCTTATCATCTTCCTTTTTTGGTTTTTCAGGTATAGGTCTTCCTGTGAAATAACTCGGGAACCTACCTTCCAAAAGATATGCTAGAGCTCTACTTTTTTTATCCTTATCTGAGGCTGGAGGTTTAATGAACATTGGAATAAGATTAATTCGTCCTGACATCTCCCAGGATTTATTCGAAGATGATATTAATTTATAACTCTTCAACCCATTTTCTTTTATTTTATCTTTATTTACTTCCAGGGGTGATGCTTTCAGAATAACTAATTCTTTAATATTTTCCATAAAAGAAAGATTGTGATTTATATTCCTGTTTTTTATAATCGGAGCAAAATAAATGGGCATTTCACCACTATTTCTATCTCTATTTACATAACAAGTTTCATCCATTAAATAAGATTTTTTAACCTTTATACCATAATGGTCTAAAAGTCTTTCCAGACCTGTATTTATAGGAAGATAAACCGGCTGATTAAGTCCATACATCTGCTTTTGTTTTTGCTGTATCTCTCGAAAAGAATCCATGAAAATCGCTAAAGATTTTCCTTTCATTAAAAACTGATCTATTTGAAACAACTCCCAATCAGAGAAATTCTCTTTTGCACCTGCAATGATTAAAGTATCAATACTATCAGTAATATCTTCATTTTTTAAATCTATCTGTTTAACACTGTAATTCTTACTTAAAAGGGAGTTAAATTTTGTTAAAGAATCCTGATTTGGTTGTAGCATCCTGTATTGAGGCGGCAGTTTCGGAGATATAGAAAGAGTACCATTTGAAGAGAGATAACCAATGTCTTCATTAATATTAATAAGATTGTCAACATTTTCATTGATAAAAATTTCAATCTTTTTTATATCCGTAATCTTATATTTTTCTTCCAATCCTCTGCTTGTTAGAGCTATGTTTTTATCAAGTAACTGTTTTTCAAAGGACTTATCTCCATACTCCATACCAATTGCAAGTATACCTTTCCCTGCAGGAACACCTATTCCATCTGATGTTTTAAATTCATTCCACTGTAAACTGAATCTTTCATATTTTTCCATCTCAGTATCAATGTTCTTATCTTTTGAAGGATCAATATAAACAAATTCCAGTTGATTGTAGTTCTTCTCATTAAGTTTATCCACAAGCTTCTTAATATTATACTTTAGCTCATTTAAACCCTCAAGTTTTACCATATTTGCTATTTGATTAATCGATGAAGACTGAATCAGCTTTATCCTTATTTTTTCAGGAAGGTTTAACAAAGCGGAAATCTTATTATTCATCCTTCTTATTGTAGTTGTTATTTTATATTCAAGTCCCTCTGTTGATGTAACAGCAGGAATCTTTTCAATAATATCTCCATGTATAAATACAATTCCCATATAAGCTCTCTGGACCTTTGCTTCATCCTGTTCAATTTTTTGGACATTAACCGGGTAAATACCATAATTTTGAGCCATTTTTCTATTTGTTTCTGCTTTCTCACTAATATCTCCCTCTTTTGCACTTACATTATAAAAGCGATAACTCAGATAATTATTCGCATAAATCTCATATTCTTCCAACAGATCATGAAGATAACGTTCAATATTATTATATGGAGAGGGAAGGTTCTTTGAGAAAAAAATATTAATTGTAAGTGGCTCTTTTAATGTTGAAACAACATTTTTGCTGGCTTTTGATAAAGAATAAAGCTTATTTGAAGTCAAATCTACTCTAAAGAAAAGGTTTACTCCAACAAGGTTTATTAACACTAATATAATTAAATACAAAGCAAATTTATAATATTTATTTTTGAAATTTTTCTTACCCATTTTTTACTCCTTATTTTTTTTCCTGCATTATCAAGTTCGTTCCATAAAGAGAGATAAATGAAACAGAGAGAAAATATAGAACATCTCTACTATCAATAACACCCTTAGCAATATTCTGGAAGTGGGAACTAGCACTCATGTACTGGAATAACCCTACAAAAGCATTAGGAAGGAAAAAAATAAGGAAATCAATTAATAGTGTGAAAAAAACACAAATTGACATTGCAATTATAAATGCAATAACCTGGTTTCTAGTTGTAGAAGAGGCTAATATCCCAATTGCGCAATAACTTGCACCAAGAAGCAATGCTCCTATATATCCACCAATTACAGGACCCCAATCGAGTTTCCCAACAAAAGAAACAGTAACAGCATATATAACTGTAGGAGCTAACATTATACCCACAAAAGCCCATGCAGCTAAAAATTTTCCAACTATTATATCTCTAAATGTTACTGGCATTGTCAACAGGATTTCATAGGAACCAATATTTATCTCTTCAGAAAAGAGACGCATAGTTACTGCTGGGATAATAAAAGCCAATGCTACTGGAAGAATAGAAAAGAAGCTGCTTAAATTAGCCTGACGATTCAGAAAAAAGGTTGAAAAAAATAGCCATCCAACTACTATAAGGAATATTGAAATAACAATATATGCAATTGGAGAGATAAAATAAGATTTAAATTCTTTTTTAAAAATATTGTTAATATTTTTCACTTTTAATTCCCCTTTGTTAATTTTCTGAATATATCTTCAAAAGATTCGATATTAAGAGAGTCCCGAAGATCTGATAGTCTGCTATCCGCAACAATTTTACCATCATTTAAAATAATTATACGGTCACATGTTGCTTCAGCTTCACTTAAAATATGAGTTGAAAATACTATTGTTTTTTTCTTTCCAATACGTTTGATAATCTCTCTTGTTTCAGCAATCTGGTTTGGATCCAGACCTGAAGTTGGTTCATCTAAAACTAAGATTTCAGGGTCTCCCATTAGGGCATGGGCTATACCAACTCTTTGACGGTAGCCTTTTGAAAGCTCTGCTATTGTCATATGCATTACTTCATTTAAACTACAAAGTTCTGCTAACTCTTGAAGATGAGAAATCCTTTTTTTCTTTTCAACACCTTTTATATCAGCAACATAATTCAAATAGTCAAAAACAAGCATGTCAGGATAAATAGGGGCAGATTCAGGTAAATAACCTATAAGTCTCTTAATCTCAACCTGATTTTCATAAATATCGTAATCTTTAACGTGGATATTTCCTGAAGTGGGGCTTAAATATCCTGTTAAGATTCTGTATGTAGTCGTTTTACCAGCACCATTAGGGCCAAGTAGACCAAGGATTTCCCCCTTTTTTACTTCAAAATTAACATTATCCAGAGCGCAAAGATCTCCATAATACTTTGTTAAATTTTCCACTTTAATCATAGAGTTCTCCTTTTTTATAAAATATTGATATTTTTATGTGTCTCTTTTCAATCATACATATTTAACCTAAATTATTCTAAATTTTAACAGATATAGAGTTGCTGTCAAGTATTACTATACTTTATTTTTCCCTTTTCATTAATATTTTTTTCAGATCATTTTTTGATATATTATGTTTTTCTTTGAAATATTCAAAAATATCATCCATAGAACCTATTTTTAAAGTTTCTTCTTTTTTATTCTTTTCAAAATTACCCTCAATAATAATAACTATTTCACCTAAAATAGTTTCTGGCTCTATTATCTTATCAAATTCAATTAATTTACCTCTTATTATTTTCTCATTTTTTTTACTTATTTCTTTAACAACAGCAAATCTTCTATTTCCAAATACAGACAAAGCAGTTTTAAGAAAATTCTCAACTCTTCTTGGAGATTCGTAAAAAGCCAAAGTATATTCAAAATAAGCCAGAGTTCTAAGATATTTAATCAATTCACTTTTTTTTCTTGGGGGAAAACCAAGAAAAATAAATTTAGATGGATTGATTCCAGATGCAACAAGAGCAGGTATAAACGCTGTTGGTCCGGGTAAAGAAATAATATTAATACCATTTTCAATAACCTTTTTTATAAGAATAAACCCTGGATCAGAAATAAGTGGGGTTCCAGAATCTGTAATTAAAGCTGCATCTTTATTCATTAACAAATCTAAAATCTTATTTGCCTTCTCATTTTCCCTGGGTTTATAGTAACTTACTATCTTTTTTTTTATTCCATAATAATTCAACAATTTTAATGAGTATCTTGTATCCTCTGCTATTATAAAATCCACCTCTTTTAATATTTCAATTGCTCTTAATGTTATATCTTTTAGATTACCTATGGGAACAGGTACAATATAAATAGACATACAAACTCAAAATTTATTTATTCCAGTCTCTTGGATATCTGAAATCAATACCAATTGTTCTGTTCTGTAACTTTGCAATACTAGGCATTGTTCGCTTGTATTGAGAATTAATAATCATATTTTTTATTTTATTTATGTTTTTCTGTGAATATCCCTTTTTCTCAATTTCAATATCCCTCTTTCTCAAATCAACAAGATTATACAGTATTTCATCAAGTTCTTTATATGTAATTCCAATCTCTCCCTCATCTGTCTGATTCTTCCATAAATCAGCAGATGGCTTTTTATCAATTATACATTTTGGAATTTTTAAATATGATGCAAATGCAAAAATCTCTGTTTTATATAAATCACCAATAGGTAACATAGCAGCTGCAGAATCTCCATAAAGTGTTGAATATCCAATTAATAATTCACTTTTATTCGAAGTCCCAACAACCAAAGCTCTTTCCCTTGAAGAAAAATCGTAAAGAATGGACATCCTTTCCCTTGCACACTTATTACCTACTAAAGTTTTACTATCAGTTGGACACTTATTAAAATATGCATCAACTGATTCTGAAATTTCAATTATTTTATATTTTACTTTTAACTTTTCACAGATAAGCTTAGCATGTTCAGTGCTATCCTTTGAGGAAAGCTTATATGGCATTAAAAGCGCAAAAGTATTTTTACTTTCCAATGCTTTTTGGACTAAATAAAGTGTAACTGCTGAATCAAGCCCACCTGAAACTCCAACGACTCCTTTTTTAAAATTATTTTTATATATAGAATCTTTTATGAAACTTACTATAACTTTCTCTGTTTGTTCAAAATTAATCTCAAGCATGTAATATCCTATTTAATTCCTTTAATACTAATTCAGG
>JAUWNT010000063.1 GCA_030612495.1 Candidatus Aminicenantota bacterium | reverse complement strand
GGGTGAAAAAAATCAAGCTTTAGATTTTTTAGAAAAAGCACTCTCAAAAACAATAAACAGTAAAATAAAAGATACAATCAGAAAAATGATAAAAGAATTAAATAAAGAATAAAACAATCTGAATTCCATCCGCTCCCTCTTCTCTTGATATTCTTACTGATTTGACAACTCTCTCAAAGCCTTCTCTATTTGAAATGCCCCCCTGATGAATGAAGCATTTTTAGACAAAGCGTATTCACTAGTTTTATATGCATAAGTCCAGCCATAGACATCTGTATCAAAAATTGGATAATCTATGGGAACATCAGCTATAACAAAATTTTTAGTAATATCACCAAGTTCAACAACTTTTCCGATTCCACTATAGATCCCGATCATAATACCTCCAGGGACAACACCATGCACACAACCCTCCATAAAGCAGTAACGATGATGATAACATCCAGGCCCCCTGCCAACACCAGCCATCATTGAAATATCAGCAGGATTGAATCCAACGATCCATTGAATTTGGCGCTCTGCAGCTTTCAAGTATTCAGGTTCTTTAAGTAATAGCGAGCTTGTTGCCAATCCCCAGGCAATGTCTCCAAATTTTCTATTATTAGTATGTGGCACTATATTTCTCACACTTCCATCTTTTGCCTTTCCACCAATCTGCCCAAAAGGAGAGAGATTTGCAAACTGCATGATATATTCCGCCCATCGCTTGAAAGCCTTCTTTACTTTGTGGGTCAACTCGCCCTCTGGGTTTGATTTTAAAAACTCATATAATGCAGGCATGTGCATTCCAGGCTCTATAGTCATGGAAGTCCTTGTTTTATCATTATAGAAAAAGCCCTCCTCATCCTGAAGCTCCAGGATACTCCTGACCTTTTGCCTGGCATCCTCTTTATATTTTTTTTCCTTATAAACTTGATAAAGTTCCAGGTCAATAAGTAATAACCCTGACTTAATATAATACAAATTTGATAATTTCATCTTGCTGCCCTTTTCATAAACATCTTTGGCAATAGAAATACATTTCTCCCCAAGCTTTTTATCATAAGGTAAGATTAGCCTTCCAGCTTTTGCTAAAACCGCACCTGGCAAACATATTGCTGGACCTTTTATAATACCATAGTCATTTTTTAAGCACTCTTCTTCCAAAACTACTCGCGCTGGCTCTTTTTCTGGAGCACCAAGCCATACGCATACATTTTCAAAGTTTGGAGTAAAACATGGATGAAAAGCACCATCCCAATAAGTCTTGCAAAAATATTTTGCTTCCCATGCAATTTCATTTATAAATTTGGGCATCCCCTCCAGAGTACCATTGAGTTCTTTACTAAATTCGCCCTGGAATGCGGAAAGCCCAAATAGTCCCATGCTTCCACCCCATATCCATTTACCATAATCTCCAGCATCATGCCAGCCACCTGTAACATCAACTTTGGTGCCATCTATTTTGATAATGGTATCTTGAGTGTGACAGGCTTTGTGAAAACCGGAAACTTCAGTTCCGCAACGCTGATAATTGAACCACGTGGCAGCTTTTACAGCCAGATCAAGGTAAAGAGTTTTTCTAATCGGAAAAACATAAGAATCAGTTACTTCTCTGGTTTCATTCACCTTTAATCTTATAAAATAAAGCCCCTCCTTTCTGAAGTCTGAGAAATCAGCAATATAATTGTTACCACCCCAAATATGATTCCCTGTTTCTTTCAGATCTCCTGTATATACAACAGACTGCTTATCAGGATGTTGCCGGTTCTTTAATGCATCCAACAATTCAAATCCTCCTGTAAGCTTTGAATTATTAGCCCAGATCACGGCTTTTTTCGTTCCATTCGCTGCATATCCGCCATGCGATACGATTGCCCTCAGAGTCTCCTGGGCAATTATCTGTCCTGATGCTAATGGAGACCAGGATTTCAGCCTCTGCCTGATCCTTCGAATTGTCCTGGCTTGCTTGAGTTTATCCTCTATTGATAATGATGCAATATTTTTCAACATGCGTGAAGCAACTTCAAATTCAATATATTTAATATCATCTTTTGCATATACTTTGAAGAACAAATGATCATTTTCAAATTTATAGTCTATATACCGCTTATTACCGCTCTTTGTATCAACTAAAATTGGTTTACCTTTGACAAAGAAATACATAGGATTAAAACTTAGTATACAGTCAACATTTTTATGGTCCGAGCCAGATGGCAGAGAGAAAGCAACTCTAAGTTTAGCGCCCTTCTGATAGATATGCGCATGAACAGATTCAAGCTTTGGGTCACAAAAAACAGGCATTTCTTTCCTCAGAATCCAGCCATTGCCAAAAAAATTTGTGGCTGTAAAATTAGTTACAGATTTCTCGTTACCCGCTGGTTTAGATAAGCCAAATCCCCCCATAATAACCAAAAAGATGATAGATAAAGCGACTATAATTTTTCGATTCCTCATTTTTTTCCTCCTAATACAACTCTCTAATTTTTTACTTACTCTATGTAACTACAAAGCTATTATTAATATATCAATATATATTTTATAATGTGAGAATTAATTGTCAAGAAGAGAGGTGAAACCTACCTTTTTCTTCTTTGTTTTTAAAAAATCCTTGAATTTTAATCTGTTTTCCTATATTTATAATATAAAATGGATAAAAAAAGATTTCTTAAAACTAAAATCATTGCAACAATAGGTCCTTCATCAAATGATGAAAAAATTTTGTTAAAAATGATAAAGAGCGGAATGTCTGTTGCAAGACTGAATTTTTCTCATGGAAAATATGAAGATCACATAGATGTTATCAAAAAAATCAGAAAAATCTCCGAAAGCGAAGATATGCCTGTTGCGATTTTACAGGATTTGTGCGGCCCAAAAATTAGATTATCTGACATCCCTGAACCAAAAAGTATAAAAAAAAATGACATTATAAAGATTTCTGTTTATAAAGAAGAAAAGGCTGATCTTTATACTGATTTTAAAGAACTTGTAAAAATTGTAAAAAAGGACAACACAATCCTTATTGATGATGGATATATTGAATTAGAAGTTATAGATGTTGATAAAAAAAGTGTAACTTGTAAGGTTATTGTTCCTGGAATTGTAAAATCAAAAAAGGGCATTAATCTCCCAGACATCTCTTTTTCAATTCCTGTTTTTACTGAAAAAGATAAAGCTGACCTTGAATTTGGATTGGAACATGGTGTTGATATGGTTGCAATGAGTTTTGTGGATTCTCCTTCAAATATTATCCCTATAAAAAAGATTATGAGCAAATTCTCAAAAGACATTCCAGTCATTGCTAAGATTGAAAGAAAAAAGGCTCTTAAAAATATAAATAAAATCATCGATAAATTCGATGGAATAATGATAGCCAGAGGCGACCTGGGAGTAGAGGTTCCTCCTGAAAAGGTTCCATTAATTCAAAAAGAACTTATAAACCTGGCAAATTCTAAAAATAAACTTGTTATTACTGCAACTCAGATGCTGGAATCAATGATTTCAAACCCTCGCCCAACAAGGGCTGAGGCTTCTGATGTCTCAAATGCCATTATTGATGGAACGGATTGTGTTATGTTATCCGCTGAAACTGCAATCGGGAGATATCCAGTAAAGGCAGTGAATATGATGAAGAGAATTGCTATTTTTACAGAAAAATCAGATCTTTATAAATCTTTACCTAAAAAAAATAGAGAAAAAATAGATCATACAGAAGCAATTGCTAAAAGTGCTTGTAAAATTGCGTCTGAATTGGATGCTAAATTTATACTAGTTTTTTCTTATTCTGGAAAAACAGCTTTGATTCTATCTAAATATAGACCTCAATGTCCTATATTTGCCTTTACACCTCAAAAAGATGCTGTTTTGAACATGGCTTCATATTGGGGTGTATTCCCTATTTATATTGAATTTACTCCACACACTGATGAAATGATATTAAAGGGAGAAGAATTACTTAAGATTAAAAAATTTGCTAAAAAAGGTGATTTAATCGTAACATCAGCTGGTGTAACACCAATGAAAGGTGCTACCAATATGATCCGTATTTCAAAAATTTCTTAACAATCTCCTAAAGACAAATGCTAAAATGAAAGACCCCCATTCTTATTCTTAAAATACTCCTTATGGGAATCGGATTGTTTTGTTTGACGAATATGTTCTAATTTAATACAAAATGTTGACATATTTTAGAACATATGTTATGTTATTAATATAAGGAGGAATCATGATTGAGAGATTAGGAGGAAGAATCGAACAATTACGTAAAAAGCATGGGTTAAGTCAGGAGGAACTAAGTATTGCTATTGGAATTAACAGGGTATCCTTATCAAAAATTGAAAATAATGAAAGGAAAATTACGGTTACTGAACTGCAAAGCTTATCAAAAACATTCAATATTTCTGTAGATGAAATACTCAATCCTGAGTTAAAACCAAAAATTAGTATTAAACTAGAAACGAAAAAAAATTTAAGGAAACATTCAGATATTAGAATTAGTATACCGGAAAAGAATATGGGAAAATTTGAACAAGTCCTTCTGTATATACTGAATAAGGTAGGATCCAAACCTAATGTTGGTGAAACTATTATCTATAAATTGTTATATTTCATCGATTTTGATTTTTATGAAAAATATGAAGAACAGTTAATTGGTGCTACCTATCAAAAAAATACTCATGGACCAACGCCAAAAGAATTTATTACAATTGTGGAACGAATGATTGAAGAAAAAAAGATTATCCAAATAAAACATAAATATTTTAGGTATGAGCAGAAAAAATACTTGCCCTTAGAAAAATATGATTTGTCAATATTTACTGCAAATGAGATTGAGTTAATTGATGAGGTTTTATTGAAATATTCTGATAAATCCGCAAAGGAACTGAGTGAATATTCTCATAGTGATGTACCCTGGTTATCTACAAAAGCCGGAGAAGATATTAACTATGAATCGGTATTTTATCGTACTCCCGAATATTCGGTAAGAAAATATGAGTGATGATTTTACAGAAATAATAAGAATTCCGGAATTTGAAAAGGATTTTAAAAAGCTTATTAAACGTTTTGGCACTTTAGATGAAGATTTGGAAACTTTAATTAATACTTCTATTAAATTATTTCATTTCCATAAAATTGATAACGGTGGGATTAAGGAAATGTGTAATTTAAAACTCAATCCTCAGAAGTTCTTTAAAGTAAAAAAATTCGCTTCAAAATCATTTAAAGGGAAAGGAGTATGTTCTGGTTTAAGATTAATATACAAATATGATGAAGAGACTAGTGTTGTTGAATTTATTGAAATTTATTATAAGGGAGATAAAAAAAATGAAGACAAGGAAAGGATTTATAAAAACTTTAAAAAATAAGGAGATGTGTTAATGACTAGATCTAAGACAAGAAAAATTGGGCGGGATGCCAAATCAGGTAAATTTATCCCAGTCAAAACAGCTAAAAAAAGGAAAGCTACAGCAGTAGTTGAAACTATTAAGGTGAGAAAGACAAAAAAAAAATAGAATTCTGGAATACAATCTTCAAAACTAGTGGAGTATGCAGATTCTTTTCCAATAAAATAAGGAATAGTATATGAAAGTGAAGAAACTTTTAAATACTAGTGAGGTTATCACTTATACTCAAATTGAGAAAGATTTATTTGAATCAGGTTATAGGATATTTCCAAGTCTTCCTCTAAAAGATGTGATTGATAATGATATAAAAAAATCTCTTAATCGAAAAGGTAAACTGCATTTTGAAAACTCACATTTCGATTTTGTAATATATGACAAAGTATTTTCTCCAGTGTTTGCTATTGAATTTGATGGCCCTTCACATTTTGAATTTGAAAAAAAAAGAAAAGCAGATATACGAAAAAATAAAATTTGTCAACTTGCGAGCTTCCCTTTAATCAGAATAACTGATTTAGAAATAGACTATGTCGATTCTATTTCGATACTTCAATATATTATATATCGTTTCATTAAATGGAAGGAAGAAATTGGACGAATTCAGGCTGAAATCCAAGAAGATATTTTAGAAATGTCTGACGTTGAATTCACATCAAAAACAGAAGAAGGTTTTCTCGATCCATCAATTGACCCATCCTTTTGGTTTGCTGTTTCCCCAGGCAGCGAAAGATCTGATCAAGATGGAATATTCAAAGCAAGCTATTCGTATGGGATTTATAAAGGTATTACTTCAAATGACAAATATACTTGGGAAGGTGGAAAAATTCGTAGTGATGAAATTCAAGTTTTAATAGAAGGTCAAGAAGAATTTGGATTAAAGTTTGCTCTGGTAATTGAAGAAGATTATGATCGAAAAGATTCACCAGCCAATTATTTTTTTAAAAATGGAAAACTCCCTATATATTTTGGACAACCAAACGGAGTAAATATTCCATCAATTTGTGAATCAATATGTGAATATTTGTGTTATAAAAATGTATTAAAATGGCTAGAAAAAAATTATAACTAAAATAGTTTTTTTATTAATATGCTGAAAAAAACTATAAATGAAAATCATGTGACCATTTCAAAGACGAAAATAATTAATACACTAGATAGTCTTGATAATAAATATAAGATGGTTCGTTATACTGGTTGCGGATAATAGTAAAAAAAATTATGCTATAATTTTTATATATATGGGTAGCCAAAAATTGTGGAGAATTTTATGAAAGATATAAATCATGCATTCGAGAAAATGGGGTTAGCAATTTATGAATTAACAGTTGGAGAAGGAGATATAAGGTCTAGAATAAAAAGTGCTTTCCGACATATATCAGCAGTATCAGAAAATAATTTTTGAATATATGTAAATCCATAATGAATAAACCATTTATTTTGTTTTATAAGGCTTTTTTCTTTGAGTTTCTCATTTTAATAGAGTTTATCTTTTTTTAAAAAAACTTAACTCTCTTATTTGAAGCATTAAATTTTGGAATTCCTTTCCTATCTTCCAAAATTCAAATTAACTATAAACACTAAAAAAAAGAATGTCAAGAAAAAAATGAGTTTTGTCATTTAAAGTCTAAAAGTGAACAGTTTTTAAACTTTATCTAACATTAATAAAAAAATTACACTGAGAAAGAGATCGAGCTGTTTTTTACTATAGACAATCTGTGAGCATCTCTAATTTCATCAATATAGGATTTTTTGATATCAAGTTCCTTTGCAATTTTCGGCCAGGTAGAAATAACATCGGAAATATCTTTAGCAATGGATCTATAAGAATCTATACGCTGATCAGCACCGACCTTATAAAGATCCTTTAACGTAAATTCATCCCTTTTCCCATTAATGGTCATCTGGTGTTGATTTGTCCATTCTCCTTTGGGATTATATGAATAAATAACATCATAAGCTGGTGAAAGTTTCCAGTTCCCATTTTTATCCATTAAAAATGAGATATTTTTCGTGTGGTCGTCCTGGTTTCTTGATATAACATTAAAAACCATTCGTCTGTATAATTGTTCAATATCATATGGAGGTAAATTAAGTTCTCTAAGAACCATAAAAGCCTGTTCATAAGAATATGCCCCGGGTGAATTAAAATCAAAGTGTGATATTGCACATAAGGTTTGCAAATGAATTTTTTCGCCCTCTACCCTGTCAAAACGTTTTGTCATAAAATGATACCTGCTATTTTCTTTTAACAGCTCACAATCAGTCATATCAATTCCGCAGGATTTTGCCATTTTACTATACGAATATTCGATCTTTCCAAAGCCTTTGGGATTTCCTAAAGAGTCATCTTTTATTCCGTCAAATTTTAATATCCAGTATTCAAAACCTTCAGAAGCTTTAACCTGGCCGGACCTGACCTCATTAGTTTGTTTGTTATAAGCAATAACAGCTTTTGGCCTGTTCCCGCCTGCAGATGTACCAACCCGGATTATATTAAGAAGTGCTTCTGAAGATGCAGATGTATTGTCAATAAAATTAGTATTTAATCTGGACCTTTCATTAATCACGGTTTGAGCCAATTCCAGGAGCTTTGATACTTCAACAGGTACTGATTTTTCAATATCTTTATTCAGAATAGGTTTAAATTCTAATGCACCCATTCCCCTTTTCCCTGTATAACATAATCTTTCAATTGGACTGAAAGTTTCAGGTGTTCTTCCTTCTCTTGAAAGCCAGGAATCTATAATACTGTTTCCAAATTTATCCGGAAGGGAATCTGATAGAAGCCCTGGTAATCCTCTAAAAGTATTTTTGGGAAGGTTTCTGAATTCAAAAGAAGGCTGTTTTCGCTTGATCGCTTCACTTAAAGGCATTACAATCGGTGAAAGATCCATCCCCATATTTAGAAATTTTTGGTCAAATTCAAAAGTTGCATATTCCTTTTCAGGATTCCAGGAAACAGCACCAACAAGGTTTCCCCAGATATTTACGTAAGCCACATCAACCCTTTTCCCCAAATTACAACTCCTTTTTTATTTATAA
Source organism: Candidatus Aminicenantota bacterium (assembly GCA_030612495.1). Taxonomy (GTDB): domain Bacteria; phylum Acidobacteriota; class Aminicenantia; order UBA2199; family UBA2199; genus JAUWNT01. The sequence continues at coordinate 3,740 of JAUWNT010000063.1, read as the reverse complement.
CTTTTTGAGGCCCGTTTCCTGGCCCTCCCTTTAAATTTTGCAAGTTGAAGGGGACTTATCCCCTGCTCAGGTAATATTGAATCAAGTTCATCAAGTTCCTTTAATGCTCTTAGGATCTGTATAAAAGTCAGCATACTAAAAGGTTTCCCCTTTTCAACTCCCACAATTGTTGATCTATTTAAGCCTGATAGCTCTGACAGATCCTTTTGTGAAATATTCTTCTCAAGCCTTTTTTGCTTTAAACGTTTGCCGATCTCTTTTAATATTGCAAAATCCGTAAAACCATATATACTCATAACGTACCTCAAAACCATCATAAAATAGCATAAACATCAATAATGATGGAATTTACCAACATATATATATGTGTATGCAAAACTGGTTTTTTTCAACTTTAATTTGAAGATTTCGAACTATTTCCAGCCATTTCTTAATCCTAACTTTTTATATGGATATAATTGTAAATGTAAAAAAGCCTGTTTTAAATTTTTACTTTTTATATTAACTGTAAACTGATAATATAATTTATTTTTTATTTTTTTAAATTCAAGATCTTTAACGTAAAGTTTTTGTGTTTCTAACAAACTTGCTACATTGTCTATCTTTCTATCAAAATTATAAATTTCAATCTTAGTTTTATCTTCTTTTGCTTTTTTTAATTCAATAACAAAATATTTAGCCTCTTTTACTGTTGAAATCGTATATCTATAACTTCCATTACCTGTAATTTCAAATTCAATCCTATTCTTTTTTGTGGGATAAAAATTAGCATTATAAATCAGATGAGGCATAACTCCTGATTTTGTAACTAAAGTTGGATTATATAAAGGGACTCTAGGAAACAGAGAAAAAATCACAAATAAGAATAAAAATGAAATTGGATACAGAGGTCTTAAATTCTCTTTCTTTATCTTTTTTAATGAAAAAATCACAATTAAAATAAAAAGAAAAAGAAAAACCAGATTTGGTATATATCTCTCATTTGAATTAACTTTAACAAAAGAGGGAAGGAAATTTGGTAATTTCAAATAAAGGCTACTCCAATACTGAAACATCAAACCAGGCCTATATAAATAATCATGGGTTGTTGTTTGATACAAAGTGAAAGGATTAAAAACTTGGTAGATAACCACAAATACTGAATAGATTGGAATAAAAATAAATATTCTCTTTAAAAACCTGTTCTCTGTTTCAAGATAATATATAATAGAAAACAACATTAAAGTCCATAATACAGGAACAAGATACCTTGCCTGGGGACAATAACCTGCTCGTACTGTTGAAAACCCATGGTAGAGTATATAAATAAAACTCGCTACTGAAATAAGTAAATGTCTGGAATAAATTCTAAATTTCCTTAATGCAATAAGTAATCCAGGAAAAGCAAAAAGATAAAATGGATTATACAGTAGAAGCCCATCTCTCTGGTCAAAAAAATAATCCAGAAGGGTTTCAACCCGTACCTTTAACGGTGTTCTTTTTAAAACAACATTAAAAAGTTCCTTTTTCTGAGCCTCACTCATAACTCCATAATAAATAGAATTTGGTGAAAAATTCCCATAAGCATAAAAAAGATAACAGAAAAAGAGTAATTGGAAAATGATTGGAAATAAAATAAACAAAAGAGCCTTTTTATATTCTTTCCTTTTTATAAAGAAAAAAAGAAACCCTAAAGAAAAAACATATATGAAAATTGCATATTTCATGCCCCAGAAAATGGTTATAGAAAGTAAAAAACCTGCTAATAATACTTTAAAATAACTCCTTTTTTCTGAAAACAATAAAATATATAAAGAGGATAATATAAGTAAAATAGCCTGAATCTCAGCAAAAATATGAATTGACATAAAAAATATAGGAGAAGTTAGAGTAAAAACAATTGCAATAAAAAAAGAGAGTTTCGAATTCTTCCATATCTTTAAAGAGAAGAGGTAAACAAAAACAGATAATAAAGCCCCAAAAAGACCCATATATGAACGGATAAGAAAATAAAGCAAGGGGATTGGAATCTTAAAAAAGAAAAAGGGTAAAAGAGTGAAAGAAACACCTGGGAGATGAAAAGAATACCATTTCTTAAAACCCTTTCCTACCTTTGCATGAGATTGCAACCTTACATTAATGAATTCTCTATATTTATTTCTTGCATACTGATCAAAAACATTTAAATCAAAATCCCTTGCTATTGATTGTGCAATTACAAGATAATGAGGTTCATCACCACCCAATTTTACACCTTTCCTGACAATTATGTATGAAGAAATAATAAATAAAAATTCAGCTAAAACAAAAATAACAATCAATCTTTTTTTTAGATTTAATTCATTAAAAAATAGCAAAACTTTCTTTATAAACCCAAGTTTCAATACTGCTAAAATCAAAGAGAATATCAAAGAAATAAGTAAAAGATTATTAACTCTGTTTAAAAAATCAAAATTATCCCAATAAAATTGTCTCATTAAAAAGCATAAAATCCCTGAAGAAAATGGAAATAATAATTCAAGGTATGATCTTTTGAATTTTAAATCAACAAAGCCCAAAACAACAAATAATAGTGTTGAAAAAACAATTAAAACATTTACTTCTTTTAAATTTATATAAAATGATAAATAACCTATTACTATTAAAATCCTATAAATCATTGATCTATTTGTAATTCTCATTGTTGAGATTATCTCACACAAAATATTGTTTGACAATATTATAACCTTATATTCAGCATATTCCTAAATATCTACATTTTTGATATAATAAAATAATTAAGGAAATTAATTATATGCTAAAACTTAATTTTTTTTTGAATCAAAATAAAATAATAACAATTATAGGATTAATATCACTTATTTCTACATTATATTTTGGAAAAGTAGGATTGTTTTTATTTATATTGTGTTCCATTATTATTATCATTTTTGAATATATTTTCTTATTCCAAAACAATAAAAAATTTAATCCATATATTTTATTTATATTTTCACCAATTTTGCTTATTAATTATTCATCAATAACTGATTTTAAAATCAGGTTGCTCTGTTTTTTATTTTTAATATACATAATAAACATTGCATATACAGAAAAATCCAGAAAATTTAAACTCTCTCTTATAAACTCAAAACCAATAACAATCTTTCTAATTTCATTCATCTTATTTTCTTTATCTTCATTTATCTTATATTTTCAGGACATTCACCTGTCAGGTGATGAGCCTCACTTTATAATGATCACACAGAGTATTGTTGAAGATGGAGACTTTGATCTAAAAAATAATATTAATAATAAAACCTATTTCAAGTATTTACCAGTAAATATTCAAGCTCATTCTATAAATCATAAAGGTAAATACCTTTCTTATCATATGCCGGGAGTATCTTTTTTGCTAATCCCATTTTACTTCCTGTTTAATTTAATAGGCGGAATAATACCCCCTCAGTTATACTTCAGATTAGCTGCGTCTATAATAAATGCATTTTTTGCTTTAAGTCTTTTCTATCTATTAAAATTAGAATTTCCTGACAAAAATATAACTGGCTTTTGGTTGCTATTTATATCTACTTTCCCCTTAATATTCCATTCCGTTCACCTTTACCCTGAATTACCTTCTGCAACCTTAATGATAAGTGCATTTATTTTTGCATTCTCTAATAAAAAAAAATATCTTTTATCAGGTCTTTCTCTATCACTTATTCCATGGTTCCATGTGAAATATTATCCTGCGCTTATTGTTATAGGGCTTGTTATTTTTT
>JAUWNT010000225.1 GCA_030612495.1 Candidatus Aminicenantota bacterium | reverse complement strand
CCTCCTTCAACAAGATCATCCATTTGGGTTATATTTCTGCCTTCAAGATTCATTGAAATTGCTGCAATTGGAAAAATGTTTACAATTCCAGCTTCTTTTGATCTTGCAATAATATATTCAGTAACAGTTCTATTATCATTTACAGGTGATGTGTTTGCCATGCATGCAATAGAAGTGAATCCTCCATGTGCAGCAGCTTTAGAACCGGTTTCGATTGTTTCCTTATTCTCAAACCCGGGTTCTCTTAAATGCACATGCATATCAATAAATCCTGGACTAACAACAAGTCCGCCAGCATCTATTGTTTTTATTGATGGGGTCTTTTTTATTAATGATGAGATCTCCTTTATTTTTTTATTATCAATTAAAATGTCATATGTATTATCTGTTCCTGTTGCAGGGTCAATTAAACGTCCGTTTTTAATTAATAATTTCATTTCTTTCTCCTTTTAGCAGATATAAAACAGCCATTCTAACTGCAATACCATTTGTTACCTGTTGTAAGATCACTGATTTATCAGAGTCAGCAAGAGAGGTCTCTATTTCTACATCTCTGTTAAGAGGCCCCGGGTGCATGAGTATTGCAGATTTTTTTGCAAGAGAAAAGGTTTCCTGGTTTATCTCGAATAATTTTCTGTATTCTCTTATTGATGGGAAGTAATTTTCTGACCCTCTTTCTTCCTGTACTCTTAACATCATAACAATATCGGAATTTTTTACACCCTCTTTCAGGTTATAATAAACCTTTGCTCCCATTTGTTCGAATTCTTTTGGAACTAATGATGGAGGTCCTATTAGTGAAATTTCATTTCCCATTTTGTGATGAAGAATTATGTTCGAGCGTGCAACTCTTGAATGGAGTATATCACCGATTATCGAAATTTTTAAACCTCTTAAAGTTTTAAACTTTTGCTTTATTGTTAATGCATCAAGCAAAGCTTGAGTTGGATGTTCATGGAAACCATCACCAGCATTAACTATGGATGATCGAGCGAATGTTGTGAGATACTTTGGGGAGCCTGAAGCAGAGTGTCTTATTACGATTATATGAGGGTTCATTGCTTCTAAAGTTAAAACTGTGTCCCTTAATGATTCACCCTTTTTAAGACTGGAAATTGAAGCGCTAAAATTTATCAAGTCTGCACTTAATCTCTTTGCAGCTATTTCAAATGAGCTTCGTGTTCTTGTTGAATTTTCAAAGAAAAGGTTAACCACTGTTTTACCTTTTAAGGCAGGGAATTTTTTTATATTTCTTGTTGAAACTTCAACAAAGGATTCTGCAATTTCGAGGATTAAATCAATTTCCTCAACACTTAAATCTTCAATACTTAATAGATGCTTTTGTTTGAAAATATTTTCTTTCATTTAAAACCTCTCAGGTTCCATAATCAAAACTTGATTTTTTTTATCTATTTCTTTTAACATTACATTTACTCTCTCTCTTCTTGATGTTGGGACATATTTACCTCTGAAATCCGGACAAATTGGTAATTCTCTATGACCTCTGTCAATAAAGACTGCTAATTGTATACTCGCAGGTCTTCCAAGTTCAAAGATAGAATCCATTGCAGCTCTGATTGTTCTTCCTGTAAATATCACATCATCAATTAAAATTATATCATTGTTTTCAATCGAAAAATTTATTTCTGTTTTTTTAATTAAAGGTGGTTGCTCCTGTTTGTGAAGGTCATCTCTAAAAAGTGTGATGTCTAAAATTCCTAAAGGTAAATCAATTCCTTCAATTTCTTTTATTAAATTCTTGATTCTCTTTGCTACATATACTCCTTTTGATTGAATTCCGATTAAAGCTAATTTACCTGTATTTCTATTTTTTTCAAGAATTTCCATTGCAATTCTTGAAAATGTTCGCTTCATTTTTTTTTCATCCATTATTTTAGCTTTGATCTTTTCTTCCATTAACACCTCCGATTTACTAAATCAAATAAATAGCATTTTAGTTTATATTTGTCAATAATTTTTTTTTAATGTAGAAATTGTTTAATAAATATGGATTGATTGCTAAAGATTTATGTTATTGAATGATATTAAAAAGGTATAAATTTTTATAAAAAAAAACACCTCGCTGGACGCTCTTTGTAACAAAGTACGTCCAACGAGATGCTACACTAAGGAAGTATGGAATAGTATTTTAGATATATTTTAGTTAACTATATTTACTTTATTTTAACAATAATAAATTTTACTTTAGTACTGTCAAAAAATTTAACATCCACAGCATCATTTTCTTGTAGATCTGCTAATTCGATCTTTTTGTCTCCCTTTTTAATTACAGTTTCTTCAGTAACAGTAAAATTAAGGTCAATCTGAGTACCATCTTCAATTACAGTTATGGAATTGTTTTTAACATCAACTGCCTTTACTATTCCAGAAATAGTTTTAACTTCTTCCTGTGAATAAATAGAAGTTGTGAAGGAACCAATCATAACAACAACTAATAATAGTGTAAGTAACTTTGATAAATGTTTCATTTAAAACCTCCTATACGTTTTAGTATATTTATAGTATGCAAAAATTGTGCCAAGTTTGGTGAAATTGATAATTATAACTAAAATATT
>JAUWNT010000065.1 GCA_030612495.1 Candidatus Aminicenantota bacterium | reverse complement strand
GACAATGAATATATTGATTATGCTTTAGGATGGGGAGGCGATAGATTTAAAATTTATAAAAATTTGTTGCATTATTTTTTGTTGTGGGAATCTGTTTGGGATAAAGAGAAATTTTGTACAAGCTTTTATGTTTATTTTAAGAGATTTATTGAGAAAAAATTCAATGTAAGTTTTAAGAATGGGTGTATTAAAGGTAAGCTATTTATTGCAGGTAATTCCAATTCCGGATATTTTTTTATAAGAAGATATAGAAACAAAATATTTTATGTAAGATCAAATAATAGAGATCAAATTAATAGATTTATAAATGGAGGTTTTTATGATTAATGCAACACAGATCAGAAAGGGTATGGTAATTCTTTTAAATGACAAGCTTTATAGAGTTGAGAGTATGAAGCATATAACGCCTGGTAAGGGTAATGCGGTTATTCAAACAAAGATCAGGGATTTAAATGATATGACAATAAGGGATTATAGATTTCGTTCTGCTGAAAAGGTTGAAAGGGTTGCACTTGAAACAAAAGAAGTTTCATTTTCATATAAGGATGCAGAGCAATTTATTTTTATGGATAATGAAACATTTGACCAAGTCAGCTTAAATAAGGATTTTCTTAATGAAGTTGCATATTATTTAAATGAAGATGCAACATATACACTTGAAACATTTAAAGGTCGTCCAATGAATATAACTCCGCCTCTTGCAATGGAATTTAAAGTGGCAGACACAGAAAAAGCTTTAAAGGGTGCTACTATTCAAGCATCTTATAAACCAGCAAAATTGGATAATGGGATGGATATTCAGGTTCCTCCGTTTGTTGAATCTGGTAATATTATTAAAGTTGATACAAGAGATGGTTCATATATAGAAAGAGTAAGTAAAAAAATTAAAGGAAATTAAAATGAAAAAGGTCCTTTCAATAATCTTAGGGGGAGGTAGGGGAACAAGATTGTTTCCTCTGACAAAATATAGAGCAAAGCCAGCTGTTCCTATTGGAGGTAAGTTCAGGCTTATTGATATACCGATTTCAAATTGTATTCATTGGGGGTTAAAAAAGATATTTGTTTTAACTCAATTCAATACCGTATCACTTCATAGGCATATAACAACGACATATAGATTTGATGGTTTTTCAAAGGGGTTTGTCCAAATTCTTGCTGCTCAACAGACAATTAAAAATAATAATTGGTATCAAGGTACTGCTGATGCTGTCAGACAAAACCTTAATTATATTAAAAATCAGGATGTTGATTATGTTGTTATACTTTCTGGTGATCAACTTTTCAGGATTAACCTTCGAGAATTTCTAGATTATCATAAAATGAAAAATGCTGATATTACTATTGCATCAAAACCAATTTGTAAAGAGTCTGCGAAAAGTTTTGGAATACTGAAGATAGACAAGGATAGAAAAATTGTTGATTTTGCTGAAAAACCTAAAGATGATAATCTGTTAAACAAATTGAATAATCCTTCTGATTATATAGATAGAGATAATAATATGAATTTTATTGCATCAATGGGTATTTATATTTTTAATAAAGATGTTTTGATTGAATTGTTAGAAAATAATGAAAAAGAGGATTTTGGAAAGCAAATTATACCTGACTCTATAAAGACACATAATGTCTATTCATATATTTTCAAAGGCTACTGGGAAGATATTGGGACAATAAGGGCATTTTTTGAAGCAAGCCTTGATTTTGCAAATCCAGTTCCTAAATTTAATTTTTATGATGAGATATTTCCGATTTTTACTCACGCTCGTTTTCTCCCGGGTTCGAAAGTTAAAAATTGCGAGATGAACCTTGCTTTAATTTCTGATGGTTCAATACTTGAAGGGACTAAAATATTTAATTCGATAGTTGGGGTAAGATCTGTGATAAGAGAGGGGACATCACTTAATAGAGTAATTATGATGGGTGGTGATTATTATGAAGATGAGAATTCAATCGAAGGAGTTAAGATTGGAATAGGAAAAGGTTGTTCAATTAAGAATGCAATTCTTGATAAAAATGTTCGTATAGGGGATAATGTTGTAATAGATTATAAGAGGAATTCAAAAAAAGAAGATAATGGTTTTTATTATATTATTGATGATATTGTTGTTATTCCAAAGGGTGTGTTAATACCAGATAATACAAAAATAGAGTAAGATCATTTATAATCGTATTTTTTTTTAAAGTTATTTACCTCAAATTCTTCTAGCTCTCTCCACTGTCCTGGAGGTGTTTTCTTTAGATTTATATTACCAATTGTAATTCTTTTTAGTTTTTCAACTGGGTGGCCAGAAAATTTAAATACCTTTCGTAAAATATGTTTTTTGCCTTCGATTATTGTTACCTTTAACCATGAATTGTCATTCTTAGTTTTTTTAATGAGGTTTATTTTGAGGGGATTTGTTCTAATCCCATCTAAGAAAAATCCCTTTGTTTCTAATTTTCTTTTTTTCTCTTCGCTTAAGGTTCCCTTTATCTTTATTAAATAGGTTTTTGGGATTTTATTTTTAGTTGAAATTATAAAGTTTGTCAGATCTCCGTCATTTGTAAGAAGTATAAGTCCTTCTGAGTGGAAATCCAATCTTCCTACAGGGTAAACTCTTTCTTTTATTTTACCTATAAAATCTTTAATAGTGGGTCTTTGTTGGGGATCATGGAGCGTAGAAACAACACCATAGGGTTTGTTGAATATAAAGTATGATTTTTTTTCTAATTTGATATTTATTTTTTTATTTTTAAAACAGATTATATCTTTGTTTAAATCAACCAAAAAATTTGGGTCTTTTATATAAACATTATTTACCTTAAAATAGCCTTCAGCAATAAATTTTCTTATATTTCTTCTACTTTCAAATCCGGAAGCTTGTAAACATTTTTGAAATTTAAGTTTTGTCATTTATGAATATTTAACCTCTTCATTAACTCAGAGAAAGTAGTTGGCTTTAAGTCCAAACTTTCACAAGCATTTTTCTGTAGCCAATTGTTTTTTTCAAGAGCCTGGATTATTAATTGCCTCTTGAATTCATCAATTTTTTCATTAAAAGAGCCTTTTGTAATATCTTTAGAACTTGATCCAATTATATCAGTTGGGAGTAGGTCGTATGTTAAACTGTTTGTGGTTGAGAGTATAACTCCTCTTTGTATAGTATTTTCAAGTTCCCTGATATTGCCAGGCCAGTTGTAATCCAATAAATGCTTCATAAGTTTATTATCAATATTGTTTGTTTTTTTATTATTTTCTTTTGAATATTTTTTTAGAAAGTGTTCGGCAAGTAAAGGAATATCTTCCTTTCTTTCTCTCAAAGGAGGGAGGTATATATTTATAATATTGAGTCTATAGTATAGATCTTCTCTAAACTCATTTTCTGCTACTTTTTTTTTGAGGTCAGCATTTGAAGCTGCTATTATTCTAACATCAACTTTCATTGTTTTATTACTACCTAAAGGTTGAAACTCTTTTTCCTGAATAACTCTTAATATTTTTGATTGAGTTTCTATATTTAAATTTGAAATTTCATCAAAAAAAATTGTTCCTTTATCTGCTTCTTCAAAAACACCCTTTTTATCTGTATATGCACTTGTAAAAGCTCCTTTTTTGTGACCAAAAAGTATACTTTCAAAGAGAGCTTCTGGTATATTGCTTGAGTTTAATGAGAAAAAGGGGTAATTTTTTCTGTTCGAATTTTGATATAAAGCTTTTGCAATTAATTCTTTTCCTGTGCCGCTTTCTCCAGTTATTAAAATTGTAGAGCTTGTTTTAGAAACGCTTTCCACCAATGAAAGAGTTTTCATTAGAGCTCTACTTTCACCAATTATATTATTAAATGAAAATCTTTGATTTAAAACCTTTTTTAATTGAATATTTTCCTTTTTTATGGTTTTTTCTTTTATGATTCTATCTATTTTATGTTTGAGTTCTATGTTGTTAAAGGGTTTTTGTAAATAATCCAATGCTCCTAATTTTATTGTTTCAATAGCAGATTCAATTGTTCCATATGCAGTTAAAAATATAACTTTGATTTCAGGATCATCTTTTATGAGTTCTTTGAAAATTTCTATTCCAGAACTTCCCGGAATCATTAAATCCATAATTACAACATCTACATCCGGAGTATGATTTGTTTTAGCTTGACTTTTATTTTCAGAAATAATTAATTTATATTCATTGTTTTTAAATATTCTTTTGAAAATTTCATGAATGATCTTTTCATCATCAATAAGATGAATTATCTTTTTCTTCATATTTTTATTCTCCTTAAAGGACTTTTTATTGGGAGTGTTATCGTAAACGTGGTTCCTTTTTTTAAATTATTTTTTACTTCAATGTCTCCGTAGTGTTCTTTTGCAATATTGTAGGTTATTGAGAGTCCTAAGCCAGTTCCTTTTTCAGGAGCTTTGGTTGTAAAAAATGGGTCAAATATTTTCTTTATATTATCTTGGTCAATTCCAATTCCATTATCTATTATTTTTATAGAGATGTTTTTTTTATCTTCTTTTGCTGTTATGGTTATTATACCATTTGAGTTAGCAATTGAATCACTTGCATTTATAAGAAGATTTATAAATAGTTGTTGAAGCCTTGTTGAAAATCCGTAGATTTTACTTTTTAGATTGTATTCCCTATTTAATTTTATATGTTTTTTCTTTAATTTATGACTCAGCAAGGATATGCTTTCGTCAATTATTTTATTTAAATTTATTTCAGTAGGTTGTTCACCTTTTTGCCTTGAAAAATTTAATAATGTTTTTGTAATTTCATTTGCTCTGAGCACCTGTTCCTGAATTTTTGATATTAATTCAATATTTTCTGAATTCTTTGGGTTATCAAGGATAAATTGACAGAATGATGAAATTCCAGTTAAAGGTGTATTGATCTCATGAGCAATTCCGGCTGATAGTAAGCCAAGAGAAGCCATTTTTTCAGAAATCGTTAATTGATTTTGAATAAATATCTTTTCAGTTACATCTTCAAATACGATAATTGTCCCGATTATCTTACCAATAGTATTTTTCAGGGGAGAAATATAAATGTCAAATATAAGCTCATTTTCAGAGATTTTTATCTCTTCATTATTTAAATAAGAAACTCTATTTTTCTTTATATGGATTTTTTTCCATAGATGTGGGCCTAATATAGTTAGAGCTTTTTTATTTATTGCGTCATTCCTTGAAGTATTAAATTTAATCTCCATAAAATTGTTCCAGCTCTTGATAATATTGAGCTTGGATAGCACAACTATACCTAAATTTAAGTTTTCAATAATATTTTCATTAAACTCTTTTAGTAAGTTAATTTCATTTAATTTAGTCTCTAATTCAGAGTATAAAGATGCATTTTCAACTGATAGAGATAAAGAGGAAGAAATACTAAACATTAGCTCCCAATCTTCTAATGTGAGGTATTTGTTATTTTTGTTAAACCCAAATGCAATAAGGCCAATCAGATTATCTTTTGTTTTTAATGAAAGGAATTGAAAATATTTATGATTTTTCATTATATTATAATCTTTTGGATATTTTTTTTCGAATTCACGAGAATGAAGAAAAATTAGATTGTTATTTATAAATAAATCATTTATAAAAGTTTTTGATAAGAGTATTTTTGTTTTTTCGGGAAAAGAATAGAAAATGTTTTTTTTAATGTGAATAATCAATGAACTCTTTTTTAAATTAAATCCATTGTTTATTGTTTCCAAAAAATTTTTTGAAAGAGATGATAAGTTTCTTTCCTGTCTGAGAGATTGCATTAATTCTTTTAGCCTCAGTTTAAAATTAAAGCTGCCTTTAAAGAATATTTTTTCAAAATATGTTTGGACTGTTGATTCAATAGGTTTGAAAAGTAATCCTGCAGTTATAATTGCAGTAACAGACCAGAAGATTCCAAGAAGCTTATTTTTTTCAATATTAATTCCGAGAAATAGGTAGATTCCGAAGATAAATAAAAAGATAGATGATATTGCAAGAGTTTTTTTGATTATGATTTCAATATCAGTATGTTTTTTTTGGCTTAGAAGATAAGTTAAGCTTATTGGTAACAGAGCAAGAAGAAAAAGGCTTAAATTTGAAGGGGCCTGGAGAGCATTTTTTGTAGATGTTATTAGTATATTAATTAATAGACCAGTAGCACTTATAAAAATTCCTGAATATGGTAATAAAAACCTCTTCTGATGTTTTTTAATGATGAGTTTTAAACCTGAAATCATAAAGAATATTAAAGACAAAAATATGTATGCTGTAAAGTATTTTATAGAAATATTTCTGAAATAGTTAATTGTTAATGTTAAAATACTGACAATAGGTTCTTTGAAATTTTTAACTATGAATAAAGAGGATACAATCATTATTATAGTTGGGGGAAGATAGATAATTAAATTAAGAAGTTTTGGTTTGATTTTTTTTAATAATATTGATTTTATTGGGAAATATATTGAATAGTGTAATAATAAGGCTGGAAATAAAAGAAATGAGATTCTGTCAAGGAATAAGAAAAAGAAATCTGATAAATTATAGTTCCCTGTGGGGGAAAATATTAAAATTCCAGAAAAAGATAGGCTAAGTATAAAAAAAATGGGGGGACTGAAAATATAATTTGGTTGTTTTAAATTTGTGTTTAAAATATTAAGTGTAAGTAATATAAAAAGTATCCCAGAAAACACTAAAATATAATATGACAATGGAGTATATTCATTGATTATGTCAATACCGAAATTGTTTAAAAGCTCATTCCTCTCAATTTCATATCTACAGTATTTTGCTGTTTTAATTATTCTTTCCCTGTCAATGTTTGTTTTTACTATATATTTGTTTATTGTTAATAATATATCTCCTTTTTCTATTGGGCTGCCTGACGGTGACTTCAAGCACATTAAGCCATTTTCGGTTTGTTCCCATTTGATGTTATCTGTTGTAGAATTCCATTGTAATTTTTGAAATATATTTGTGAGGGTTAATATTATAAAAATTAAATAGATGAAATACCAGCGATATTTTTTTATCATAGGAATGGGTTTTTGTTTGCCATTCTAAATGACCATATTATTTTTTCTTTATTTGAGAGTGGAGGTAATGTTTTTTGATATATTTTTCTACGGAAAAAATCCGATTCATAATCAAAGCTATCATCTTCTAACCTATAATCGTCATTTTTTTGTATTTGAAAAGATGTTTGTTCTTTTGTTTTATTTGTTTGTGGATTATTAAGTGATTTGTCTTTACTTGAAACTGAAAATGGCAAGCTTATACTGAAAGAAAGAATAAAAAATAGATAATATATCTTCATAATATTAATTATATCAATTTATGACCATTTTTAAAAGAGATATTAATAAGTTAAACTTAATTTTGTTTTATTCGTAAATAAAATATGATATACGACTAAAAAAATTAAAAGGAAATATATTTAAACAAATGATAGGTTTAAAATTTTTATTCTTTTCTATGGAGGATTAATGAAAAAATTATTTATTTTTATTATTTTAACATTTTTAATTTTTACTTATGTTCAAGCACAGAATGATCTTTCAAAACTTTTGTCTGAAGCTGGCAATTCATCTGATTTCCCTGGCTCTCAATATCTTATTGTTTTTGATAAGACAAATGTAGAAGTTATGGATTCTGGGCTGAGTCTTGTTACAAATGAAATCTTTTATAAGGTATTAACAAAACAGGGTGCAAAACAGTTAAAATCTCTTACTTTTGGATATGATCCGCAAACAGCTTATATTGAAGTGAAAAAAGCAAAAATAGTGAAAAAATGTGGGAAAATGGAGGATATATCTTTGAATTCTATAAACGATTACCCTGCTCCAGCATGGGGAATATATTGGGGAGCAAGAGAAAAAATAGTCCCAATAACCAGACTTGAACCTGGAGATGGAGTTTGGGTAAAGACTTATAGAAAAGGTTTTACATATGCACTTTTATTTCAGGAAAGTGACAATAAATATATTCCTCCAATGAAGGGGCACTTTTATGATATTGTGCCTTTTTATTCAAAAGAACCAATAGCTGTTAAAACTTATAAAATCTCAATTCCTTCAAATAAAACATTACAATTTGAGTTTTATAATGGTGAGGCACGTCATTATGCACATAATGAAGGTGATCGAATGATTTATTTGTGGGAAAAAAAGGATATTCGACCTATTAAAAGGGAACCAAATATGGTATCTTTTTCAGATATTGCTCCTAAACTTCTCTTATCCACTTCACCTAATTGGAAGGCTAAATCTTTGTGGTTTTATAAAGTAAATGAGGATTTTGGTTCTTTTGATTATGATGATGACATAAAAGAGAAGGTGAATGATATAGTTAAAGGTGCTAAAGATGACTGGGAGAAGATATCACGTTTGACACATTGGGTTGCTGAAGAGATAAGGTATTCAGGAATATCAATGGGTGAAGGTGAAGGATATACTCTTCACAAAGGCACTATGACATTTAGAGATCGCTGTGGTGTTTGTAAAGATAAAGCAGGGATGTTGATAACAATGTTAAGGGCTGCAGGATATGAATCATTTCCTGCAATGACTATGGCTGGTTCAAGAATTGATCGAATACCTGCGGATCAGTTCAATCATTGTGTTACTCTTATTAAATTAAAGGGTAAGTATCATCTTCTTGATCCAACCTGGGTACCAGGAGTCAGAGAATTATGGTCATCTGCTGAACAGCAGCAAGAATACTTAATGGGAGTTCCAGAGGGAGCTGATTTAAAGTCCACTCCTATTAGCCCTTCAAAAAATCATTATATAAAGTATAGGATAAATAGTTATGTAACAGGCGATGGCTCATTAAAAGCTCATGTTGAGATCTGTGCTGAAGGTCAATCTGATTCAACCTTGAGAAGATATATTGGTAGAGGGTTAAAAAATCAAAGGCCTCTCTTTTTTGAAAGAGAGTTTTTTGATATTTCTATAGAAGCTAAGGTTTCAAAACTCTCTTGTTCAGATCTTGTTGATATTTCAAAGCCAATAAAAATAAATTTTTCCATTGAAATCCCAAACTATTTAAAAAAGGGGAAAAGAGGTGCTTATTTAACTCCTATTTCCTCTGTTTTACCTTTTTCAAGGGCCCTTTTTTTTAGTCGTATTAGAACAGAGCTCAAGAAGAGAAAATATCCCTTTAGAACCAGATGCTCTCAATTGGTTAAAGTGAAGGAAACAATAAAATTTACTGAGAGATTTAATTTGGTAAACAATCCGAAATTTGAGAAAGTAGAGGGGAAAGGAGCTGATTTTAATGGCTATATTAAACAGAAAGGTAAAAAGATCATTATTGTGAAAAATATTATGCTAAAGAAAAGGATATACCAGCCTGAGGATTGGGAGAGTTTTAGAAAAAGTGTTCAGGAGTTTAAAAAACCTGAAGGAGAAATTTTGATTTTGAAAAAAGGAGGGAATAGATGAAATTGAAAATAAGTATTATAATTTTTATATTTTTTTCTGTTTCGTTAGTTGCAGTATCTCAATATGATGGACAATACATAAAGAAGGAGATCACATATACTTTAAATCCCGATGGCTCATGGGTAAAGAATTATCATCACCTGTTAAAATACAATAGTTACTATACTATTCGAAGAATGGGGGAGACATTTATAATTTACAATCCAAGATATCAGAAACTTAAGGTAATAAAATCTGAAACAACTATGAAAAATGGCAAAAAGGTTCTTCTTCCAAAAAATGCTCTTAATGAAATTCTTCCATTCGTTGCTCATAATTATCCTGATTTTTCAAATTTAAGACAAATGGTAATCACACATACTGGTCTTGAAAGAGGCGCTGTAGTTGATCTCAATTATCAAATAACAACCAGATCAGATTTTATGCCCTATTTTTCTTCCTATGAATTTATTGGAGATCGTTTGCCAACAGATCATTTAATAATAAGATTTATTATTCCTGATTCAATTGATCTTAAATATAAGATTTGTAAGCTTGATAATAAACCAGAAATTGAAAAAGATAATGGTAAGAAAATTTATACTTTTTCTTTTGAGAATCTAAAGGCCTTTGTTTATGAACCTTACATAAAGTTTCAGGATGCCCCACATATTATTTTTTCTACAGCCTCTAACTGGGCTTCAGTGTTTCCAAAAACAGAAAAAACACAACCCATGCATGCTAGATTACTTAAAGAGATTGAGAAAGTTAAAAAGTCTGCTTCCAATGAGAATGAATTTTATTTTGGAGTTCAGAACATTGTTGCGCAGGATATTGATAATTGTAGGATAGGGGTAGGTTTAACAGGTATTAATATAAGAGATATTAACCAGGTTTATTTATCAAATTATGGAACAAAATTAGAAAAAGCATATTTATTGAATCAGATTTTTAAAAAATTTGATATTTCGTCTGAGATCCTTGCATATCCTTTTAATAAGCATATAATAGATGCTGTACCTACTATTTTTCAGGTTGAGGATTATCTGATAAAGATAAAAGATAATGGTACTATTTATTTAAATCCATGTAAGGTTCAAAACAATTTATTTCCTTATAAGTTGTCAGGATCACAGGTTTACAATGTAAGTAGGGGAGAACTTGAGAATATAAGAGCTCACACCTGGAATGATAGTAAAAT
The DNA here is from genome assembly GCA_030612495.1 of Candidatus Aminicenantota bacterium. Lineage (GTDB taxonomy): Bacteria > Acidobacteriota > Aminicenantia > UBA2199 > UBA2199 > JAUWNT01. The sequence goes on along the minus strand of JAUWNT010000065.1, from coordinate 1,360 downwards.
TGACATTTCTGGGAAAATAAAGATTGGTAAAGAAAAGAGTGAGGGTAAATTTTTTGTATCAATTAAAGGTAACTTTAATCAATATAAACCATCTGTAAAAAACAACAAATCATTTCTTAAAAAAATCCTTGGAAATATTTTATCTATATCGAAATTGGATGTTAAAAAGATATTGTTGTTAACTCCAGAGGAGTTGAAGGCAGAAGTTAAAATAGAGGGGAAAATTCTGAAAGAGCTGTGTAAAGATAAATTTAAAATAAAGAAATTTAATTTTCCCTATTTATCAAAGAACATGGTTTATCAGAAAAGAAGAAATAATATATTGTATCTGGATGTTCCATTTCAATTTTTAGTTGATATTGATATTGAATTTCCAAAGGAATTTGAAGTAGATTTTATTGCTTCTAAAGTATCTCTTGGAAATAATTTAGGGTTTTATGAACAAAATGTAAATAAAGAAAGAGCTGGAGATATTAAGGTTAAATTAGCTGTTGGTGTTAATAAATCAAGGATAGAGCCTCAGGAGTATTCCATGTTTAAAGATATATTGAATAATTATTATATTAGAGAGCCTTTAATCATATTTAATAAGAGGTAAATAAGCTGATTATTGTTGAATTTTCTTTTAATATAGATTATATTTAATCTATGAGATTTTCTATGAAAAAGATTTTTTTCATTATTCCTCTCTGTATCCTATTCTTTTTTAATCTATACTCTTCAAAAGATACCATTATTTACGTAAGGACCATTGATTCAGCATCTTTAGAGCCTGGCAAAGCAGATGATTATTATTCAAATCAAGTTTTGTCAAATATATTTGAAGGTTTTGTTAGATTTAAAAAAGGAAGCCTTATTATTGAACCATGTTTGGCAACAACCTGGGAAGTTAAGGATAATGGTAAAAGATGGATATTCAAGCTCAGGAAAGGTGTGAAATTTCATAATGGGGAGATCTTTGATGCAAAAGCTGTTGTAAAATCATTCAAGAAAAGAATGGGGAAATCCAAATTAGAGTATAAGAAATGGGAATATTTTTTCCCATATATAAAATATATTAAATATATAGACAGATATATGGTTGAGATAGTTTTAAATAAGGCCTATGGTCCGTTTTTATCTGCATTAACAGATCCAGTTGCTTCAATAGTAGCACCGGGTTGTTATAAGGGTATAAATTTTAGGCCTATTGGTACTGGACCATTTAAATTTGAAAAATGGGAGAAGGGAAAATATCTCATTATTAAGAGAAATGAGTTTTACTGGGATGGAAAGATAGAGCTTTCAAAAGTCACTTATAAAATTGTAAAAAATGCTTGCACTGAATTACTCTATATTAAGAATAATATTGCTGATGTTT
>JAUWNT010000177.1 GCA_030612495.1 Candidatus Aminicenantota bacterium | reverse complement strand
ATCTTGATATATTGATATAGATGGAAATATTAAATTTTTTTAAAGCTCTATCAGACGAAACACGATTACGCTTACTAAATCTGCTTCTATACTTTGAATTAAATGTAAATGAGATAATTGAAATTCTAAATATGGGTCAATCAAGAATTTCACGCCATCTAAAAATCCTTACAGATAAAGGATTGCTAAAATCCAGACACAACGGAGCATGGACATTCTATTCAACTGTAACTGAAGGAAATGGTTTAAAACTTATAGAATCCATAAGATGCTTTCTCAAAAATGAAAATCTTTTCTCTCAAGACTTAAAACAGGCAAAAAGAGTAATAGAAAATAGATCAAGAGAAACAACCCGCTTTTTTGATTCAATAGCAGAAGATTGGGGGAAATTGAAAAAAGAGATTTTTGGCAATTTTGATTTAAACGGATTTATTCAAAATCACACACAAGAAACTCACACAATTGTTGACCTTGGCTGTGGGATTGGTGACCTTTTGTCATATATAACAGCAAAAGCTGATATTGTAATAGGAGTTGATAAATCTCCTAAAATGTTGGAAGAAGCATATGCACGTTTTCAGAATAATAATGAAAAAATTGATCTTAGAATAGGTGAAATCGAGCACCTCCCTCTAAAAGAAAATGAAGTAGATATTGCTATTATTAATATGGTATTACATCATTTATCTTCACCTCTTGCAGGTTTTTATGAAATTAATCGAGTAATTAAAAGAGGCGGAATTTTCATTATTATTGATTTTCTTAATCATAATCTTGAAAATATGAGAAAAAAATATGGAGACAGATGGCTTGGATTTTCAAAAGAACAAATAAAAACATGGCTTGAAAAAACAGGTTTTAAATTTGATAAATTTGAAGATTTTAATCTTCAAAAAGAATTAAAAGGATTTATTATACAAGCAATAAAGGAATAAATTAACCCTATGAAATACAAATTTTATTTGTCATTAAAAACAGGGTAAAGGAGGACAAAATGAATACATTAGAGCTTGATTTATCTTTGAAGCACAAAGTTGCTGATATCTCTTTAGCTGAGTGGGGTAGAAAAGAGATGAAACTTGCAGAACTTGAAATGCCTGGTCTTATGGCAGTACGTAAAAAATATGGGCAAGAAAAGCCCCTAAGAGGATTAAAAATAACAGGTAGTTTGCACATGACAATTCAAACTGCAATGTTAATTGAAACACTCATAGAATTGGGAGCAGATGTGCGCTGGTCTTCATGCAATATCTTTTCAACACAGGATCATGCTGCTGCTGCAATTGCCAAGAAAGGTGATGCTTCGGTTTTTGCATGGAAGGGTGAAACCTTAGAAGAATATTGGTGGTGTCTTGAACAGGCATTAACCTGGCCTGATGGCTCAGGTCCAAATTTGATCGTGGATGACGGTGGCGATGCAACTCTCTTTGTACATGAAGCAGTAAAAGCAGAAGAATCTCCTTTTTTACTTGATAAAAAGTATGAAGTAGAAGAATTTCAAATTTTAATAAACCGTATAAAATCAAGTTATGAAAAGAATCCTGAACGCTGGAGAAATGTAGCAAAAAACATAAAAGGCGCATCAGAAGAGACTACAACAGGAGTTCACCGTTTATACAACCTTGCAAAAGAGGGCAAACTTCTCTTCCCTGCAATAAATGTGAATGATTCAGTGACAAAATCAAAATTTGACAATTTATATGGATGTAGAGAATCTCTTGCCGATGGGATAAAAAGAGCCACGGATATCATGCTTGCAGGCAAGAAAGCAGTTGTCTGCGGTTTTGGTGATGTAGGTAAAGGAAGTGCTCAATCTCTACGCGGGTTTGGCGCAAAGGTTTATATAACTGAAATTGATCCAATATGTGCTTTACAAGCCTCAATGGAAGGATACCCTGTTGTAACTCTTGAAGATATTGTTGAAGAAGCAGATATATTTGTCACTGCTACTGGAAATTATCATGTAATAAAAGGTGAGCATATGGAAAAAATGAAAGAAGGCGCTATTTTATGTAATATAGGGCACTTTGATAGTGAAATAGAGATGGAATATCCCTCGAAATGCAAAGAATGCAAAAAAGAAATCATAAAACCACAGGTAGATAGATGGACTCTAAAATCAGGGAAATCAATAATTATTCTTGCAGAAGGTAGGCTTGTAAATTTAGGATGTGCTACTGGTCATCCGAGTTTTGTTATGAGTTCGAGTTTTACAAATCAATGTTTAGCTCAAATAGAACTTGCTTCAAAAGAACATGAGAAAAAAGTTTATATACTCTCTAAAAAGCTGGATGAAGAAGTTGCAAGATTACATCTTGCACACCTTGACGCAAAACTAACCAAAATGACAGAAGAACAGTCTAAATACCTAAATGTACCTATTGAAGGTCCCTTTAAGCCAGAAAATTACAGATATTGATTTGGATTAGAAAAAACAAACATACAATCTAATGCAATCTGTTTTATTAATCAAATATCTTATAGGTATCTACAAAGTTTAATACTTTAATAAAATCAGAATCTGTAGAGAGCTTACCAGCATAAATCAGATATGCTTTATCTGTATGGTCATAGATTCGTTTAAAAAAATTTAGATTTTTACAAAAATCAGTATTAAATGTTTCTGAAGATTTGATTTCTATAGGTATAAGTTTTGGGCCTTTTCTATAAATCAAACCTATTTCATTTCTATTGTTATCTCTATAAAAAAAAAGATTCGGATCTAAGCCTTTGTTTAATCTTGTTTTTGCTGCTTCAATAACAACCATATTCTCAAACAAACTGCCGATTAGAGGATCTCTAAATACCTGATCTTTCTCCTCAATCCCAATTAAATATGTAACCAATCCTATATCTGTAAAATAGATCTTTGGGGATTTAATTACTCTTTTTCCAAGATTTTTATAGTATGGTAATAGTTTAAATATAATAAAAGATGCCTCAAGAACTGATAGCCAATTTGAAAGTGTTGTAGACGATATTCCTATATCATTTGAAAGTGAGTTAAAATTTATTACCTGTCCCACCCTACCTGCAAGAAGCCTCATAAAAATTTCAAATTTAGATAGATTCTTAATATTTATGATTTTTCTCAGATCCCTTTCTATATATGTTTGAAAATAGTTCCTATAAGCTTTTGTAGGGTTAAGATTATCCTTGTATATTCTAGGTAAGAATCCTCTATATATATAATTTTCCTTTTTATAAACAATATCATGTTTCTTGAGCTCCTGTATTGATAAGGGAAGTAGATGTAGAAGTGCTGTACGTCCTGCTAATGATTGTGCAATTGCCTGACCAAGGTCTAACTGTTGGCTACCTGTTAGTATAAACATACCCTTTTCATTTTTCTCGTCTACCATAGCTTGAATATATGAAAGTAGCTCTGGTACCCTCTGTATTTCATCGATAATTAAAGGATAATTGAATTGAGAAAAGAAAGCATTGGGATCATTCACAGCTAGTTGTCTTATTTCAGGAATTTCTAAGTTGCAGTATTTATAGTCTGGGAATTGAATTTTTGCAAGTGTTGTTTTTCCTGCTTGTCTTGGACCAGTAATAGTAACAACTGGATATGAGTTTGCAAGTTCTTCAAGTTCTTTTTGTATTTCTCTTTTAATTATCATATTCTCATTATAGTATAATTTTATACATATTTCAACTTGAACTTTAAAAATGTATAAACATATTGTTTGCTGATATAAAGCATTATTCACTTTTAATTCATAAATAATAAAATTAAAAAAACTTGACAATAAGTTTTTGTTTTGCTATATAAAAAACATGATCAAATTAATAAATATGTATACTAAAGATTTCCGGGGGGGGGGGGGGGGGGGGGGGGGGGGGGGGGGGGGGCGGGGGGGGGGGGGGGGGGGGGGGGGGCGG
>JAUWNT010000132.1 GCA_030612495.1 Candidatus Aminicenantota bacterium | reverse complement strand
CTCTCAATAAATAAAAGTTCTCTTCCATAGAAGCTATTATTATAAATTTATTTAAGAATTTCGTTTTATTACAAATAAAAAAGCTAATAGTTTTCTCTTCTAATGGGAAAATAATATCAATTTGCTCTTCAACTAATATTTTCCCTATTAATTTACAATTATAGTCTTTTAAATAATAATTTTTCTTCGAGTATTTAGTACTGCTCCCCAGAGATAATCTTTCAAAACTAAGAGTTATAATATTATAACCAGCTCTTCCAAGGCTTCTTATAATAGGAATCGCTTTTATCGCTTCAGCATCAAAAACTGCTATATTCATTTTTCATCCTATAAAAATTTTATATTTTAGTCTAAATTTTACTTTTTATATAAAAAACAATTATATAAAACAAGATTGTTAATATCAACTCAGTCACACCTGAATTTAGTACATTTTGCTTTTTTATGATGCAATCCCAAATAATCAAGTAAGAGCATTTATAGGGAAAATACTGGAAGTATTATAGGAATTTCATCAATTGCTTGCTGTTACTTTTGTTTTTTTTAACATCCCAATGTGCGGAGGCTGAGATACATAGGTAACACTTCTTGTATAATTGAGAAAGGCTTCCATTTCATTTGAAGGAAATAGATTCAGAAAATGCGTGCAAACATACACACCACAACGGTGTAATCGTATGGCACGATTATGGAATGATTAAAGACATCAGTAGAGTGGTTAACGAATTCTCAAAAAAAATGGACATTAAAGTGATAAAAGGCACCAGACTGGCAATAGGTAAAAAAAGGTTAGTCGGGGATAAAATCAAGGTAATCCAGAAATATATCTCCTTCTGTTTTGTAATCCAAAGAGATCAGATGAACTTCAGAACGATAAATCCAATGATACGTTTTCGTTTTTTTAAAAACAGAATCAAATATAAAAAAGTAATAAAAAGAAAAAAACAAAGCCATAACACAGGCGTTGATAAGAGGTGAAACTTCAAAAAACGCCAGTACCTAAAAATCCCAATAAAAACCAGGGAACTGAAAATAAGGGGAATCACTTTGTGAGAATAAAAATTGATTACAAAAATTTTGTAAACTGGATAATTAACCGGGACATTAATCAGGGGTGAACTCACATGGGGTTTCCAACCATCAAAACTCCATTGGCCAAACAGTATTTTATTTCTGGCTCCATATGACTGTTACCCTGCATCTCCTACCAGACCGCCACTGACAGTGAGATCAGAAGGGGGGATCCACAACCAGAAAAAGTCCCCTTAGAACAATACCGGAAGCGATAATACCAACAATAAGAAATAACAATATCTTTTTTTTTATCATTAAATTGTTTCATCCTTTTTAAACTAATCCTATTGCATCAAGTGTTTCTTTTATCATAACCCCTATCCCCTCTCTTTTAATTTTTATTAAAAATATTTTAAATCAGAACAATTTTATGATTATGGCATGGCCATTGAGATTATGTATAACCAATCTATCTGTCTTTTTTCTTTCCTCATCAACAAATTCTCTTATGCCATCACAATCATAACTTCCATAATCATCATATACAATTATTCCACCTTTGGACATTTTATTCCATATCCACGTAATAATATCAGAAGCAGATTGATACACATCAACATCAATGTGACAAAACCTAAATTTATCTTCTTTTACCAGATGTTTTGTTTCATCTGGAAATATACCTTCCAATATTTTAACATTTTTAAGTTTTAGTTTTTGGAAAACTAATTTATTCACTGTTTTAACCGAAGCATCTCGATATTCACTACCCTGAAACCAAGTATCTTTGGAAGGATCGGCTTTAACGATGCCTTTAAATGTATCACATAAATAAAGTGTGTCATTGATTCCACAAAGTTCCGCTTTTTTTCCAATAACTGCACCAGTTCCTCCTCTCCAAACCCCAATTTCAATTAAAGCTCCAGGTACTTTTTTACTCTGCTCAACTAGTTGCCATAATTCATAACATCTGTATTTATCAACGATTGTATAATTCTTTATTCTGTTAAATAGAATATTGAAACGTTGATCTTTATTCCAGGGAGAATAGGTTGCTGTAGGTAAAACCATTTCATAATCTTTATTTTTATTATCTTTAAAAACAAAAACAATATTATATCCAATAAAACCAAAAAATTTATTGACAAAATTTAAAAGATAATTTGCAATAATTCTTAATGACAAAACCTGCTCCTTAATTTAATCAGATCTTTGAATTTTAAAATGATATCATATCGCTCAATAAAACTCAAAAAAAATTAATACAAATCCTATTCCTTCTAATTCATCAAATGGTGACTAAATAATCGTTTAATTGAAATGAAGAGCTGTTTGCTGTAAAATAGGTAAAATGAGTGAAAATAAATTGCCCCAACAACAAAAACGATTTTCATCCGGTTCTGATACCGTTTCAAAAACGATTGCCAAAGCGATTAAAAATCCATTTAGATTTATAACCCTTGTGTGGAGACGGTTATTCCCCTTTGGTATTGTTCCAAAAGATAAAGAAGCCTACAGAATCGGAAGCTGGAGCTACGGGAAATTACCCCGGGTAAAAATAACAGAAATATTCCCTGGAATTGAAGATAGCAACGTAACCATTGTGAAGGCATTCGATAGAGACACCCACATGTCCCCCGATTTTCATGAACTCATCTATCTCTCTGCTATTATAAAATTTATCAATGCAAAAAACATCCTGGAAATCGGTACATTCGATGGAAAAACAGCCTTAAATATTGCAGTCAATACACCTGAAGATGCAAAAATAACAACCGTTGATCTTCCAGAGAATTGGGATGGAAAAATGGAAATAAAAATTCCAGAAATTTTCAACAATGTAACAGACAGCAGTATCACGGGGATTCAATTCAAGAATAACAAAAAATATTCAAAAAAAATCACCTCAGTTTACTTCGATTCTGCAAAACTAGAATACGACAAATTAAATACACCCTTTGACCTGGTATTTATCGATGGGTGCCACTACTACGAATACGTTAAAGCCGATTCAGAAAATGCGTACAAACATACACACCACAACGGTGTAATTGTATGGCACGACTATGGAATGATTAAAGACATCAGTAGAGTGGTTGACGAATTCTCAAAAAAAATGGACATTAAAGTGATAAAAGGCACTAGACTGGCAATAGGTAAAAAAGGTAAGGTTAGTCGGGGATAAAATCAAGGTAATCCAGAAATATATCTCCTTCTGTTTTGGATATCTTTAATACGATTTTAAAATCTTCTTTAAGTGGAATGGTTAAAATATTTTTCTCCTGATAATTTTTGGCATTGAATTTAACAAATCCCTCTTTAATGGTTTTACCATTTTGCTGAACAACCATTCGGCCTTTAAAGTTACCCTTTCCCGATATTTTTAGAGTAGAAAGATGTTCTCCTGAAGAAATACTTTCAACATCCATTATGACCGGTTCTTTCAGATGACTGGGTTCAAATTTTAATGACATTTTCGAAGAGGCCAGTGGATCAAAGATAACGGTTCCTGAATTCCTGATTAATGTCTCGAATTCTACCCGATTCTCTTCTTCTGTTTTGTAATCCAAAGAGATCAGATGAACTTCAGAACGATACATCTTGAACAGTGCAATCCGTTTTGAGTGTGCCAACTCCTCTCTAAAAAAACGTTTGTAGGATCTTAATTCATTATCAAAACGACCCCGTGTTAACAAGAGGTACTTCACATTATGTTCTTTGAAAAAACCCCTCCTCCAATTAACCCCCATTTGGTCAAACAACAAATGGGTTTTATGGGGGGTCCCAATGGAAAGTATAGACGCCCAGTTTCCCGCAATGTTTGAAGGAGGAATGGCTTTTTTTAAGACATGTGCGGTATTCACTATTTTATACTCCCTGTTTTTTGCCCAACCAAAAAAATATTTTTGATTTGAAACAAATGAAAACAAAAGCAGAAGAACGATAAATCCAATGATACGTTTTCGTTTTTTTAAAAACAGAATCAAATATAAAAAAGTAATAAAAAGAAAAAAACAAAGCCATAACACAGGCGTTGATGAGAGGTGAAACTTCAAAAAACGCCAGTACCTAAAAATCCCAATAAAAACCAACAGAAACGGTAAAGACATTAAGGAAAGAATAGAGGATCGTTTCATCTCTATTTTGAATCTATTTTTAATCAAATATGATAGGATCCAACCTGCCAGTAATGAAGCGGGAAATATAAGAACCAGATAAAAACGGGTGGGGCGATATGTCCAGATTGAATGAAATACAGTACCAATTAATAACCAAATGACACTGGCATCCACAATAAAAGGTATTTTATTTTTTTTGTCCAGCTTAAGTTTAATGTAAATCATGATTGCAACAGACGAAAAGATCAACAAAAGCGGGTCATTTCTAACCTGAAACAAAAACGGATTATCTATTACAATATTTTTAAACAACTGTTTTAGAGAGTAAATATTTCTCACCAGTTTGTTGTGTTCCACAAAAAAATAAAAAAAATCCCTGTAAGGGAGAAAAATAAGTAAGAACCAGGTGATAAGGCCCACAAAAACAGTTCCAAAAAACAGAAGAAGGCAGCGAAGTTGAATTTTTCTTTCAATCAACCATAAAATTCCCAGAACAAAAAACAAAGAAATTAAATAAAGCACATGATTGTGTGAAAGAAAAGAAAAAATAAAAAAAACCGCACTGATAACAAAAAATTTGTTTTTTTTCTTGGATGACCCTTCAATAAAAAAATATAATGCAACAACCAAGAAAAAAATCATGGGGAAAAATCGATTCGCAGCTTTTGAAAATATAATTACTGGATAACTCAAAGATATAAAAACCGAAGATAATAAACAGGTCAGTGTTCCCGTATACCGGTAGATCATAAAAACAAAAAACAACAGGGCAAAAGAACTAAAAAAAAGGGGGATGATTTTGTGAGAGTAAAAATTAATACCAAATATTCTATAAACCGGGTAATTGATCAAGATACTTATGAGTGGACAAGCAACATGGGGTTTCCAGTCATCAAAACTCCACTGTCCAAACAGTATTTTATTTCTGGCTCCATATGACTGTTGCCCCGCATCCCCAACCAGGGCGCCGCTCACAGATAAATCAGATGGCGGATCGGCAACCAGAAACAGTCCCCTTAAAACAATTCCGTAAATGATAATTACAAAAATGGAGAAAAGCAGTAACTTTTTTTTTTCAAATGACACCATAGGGAAATCCTTTTTCAATCATATTGAAATATAAAGGAATGATTATCGATTGTCAAGCAATTTAAAAAGAGGAGTATCGTAAATGTTCAATTTAAAATTGATTAAATGTAAGAATTGTGATAACGTTTTGTCGTGTTTTTTTTATGAGGCAACGATACCTGTTTCATATAGATTTTTAATGAGTCAATTCGAAGCTTTGACAAACCAAAAATAATTTAATATAATATTATTAAACACACTAAATGAAAAATAAATATTTCGTTCTAACCCTTGATTTGGAATCAGAAGTAAGTGGTGTATTGGATAATAAATATGAAATACTAAAGGGAAAAAAATCTATTGAACTGTTATTATCCTTACTTAAAGATAACAATATAAAACTTTCAGTTTTTGTAGTTGGT
>JAUWNT010000013.1 GCA_030612495.1 Candidatus Aminicenantota bacterium | reverse complement strand
AAAAGACTTATATAAAGAGAAGAAGTTTGTTGAGAGATGATGTTAACACAGGTTTAATTCTTATTCTTGGTAATAATGAGAGCCCTATGAATTACCCTGCAAACCCTTATCCGTTCAGACAGGATAGTAGTTTTTTATACTTTTTTGGTATTGATAAACCTGGTTTCATAGGTTTGATAGATATTGATGAAAACAAGGATTTTTTGTTTGGAGAAGATTTTACAATAGATGATATTATATGGATGGGCCCTCAGCCTATTGTAAGAGAGTTAGCAGATGAAGTTGGGATAAAGAATACAGGTAATTTAAGCCATATAAAAGAAAAAATAGATAATGCAATCTTAAAGGGAAGAAAAATTCATTTTTTACCACCTTATAGAGCTGAAAATGCCCTTATAATTGAAGGACTTCTGGGGATATCAAATAATAATATAAAAAATTATGCTTCTGAAGAATTAATTAGAGCTGTTATTTCTCAGAGGTCAGTTAAATCTAAAGAGGAAATTGCAGAGATTGAAAAAGCACTTGATATCTCTTATGAAATGTATATGGCAATAATGAATACAGCTAAACCTGGAAAATATGAGAGAGAACTTGTGGGTGAAATTGAAGGGATCATAAGTTCTTTTGGAAGTCATTACTCATTTCCGACCATACTTACCATAAATGGAGAAACTCTTCACAACCATTTCCATGGGAATAAATTGACAAGAAACAGATTACTGATTATTGATTCGGGCGCTGAATCTCCTGAGCATTATGCATCGGATATAACCAGAACTTTCCCTGTAGGAGGTAAATTTACTTCGGAACAAAAAGATATTTATGAAATAGTACTTGAGTCTCAGCTTTGTGCTATTAAGTCTATAAACCCCGGGGAAAAATATAGAGATATCCATCTAAAAGTTGCAGAAATAATTGCACAAGGGATGAAAGATTTAGGGTTAATGAAAAGTAATGTTGCAGATGCTGTAGAAAAAGGAGCTCATGCATTATTTTTCCCTCACGGCCTTGGGCATATGATGGGGCTTGATGTTCATGATATGGAAGATTTAGGAGAAAATTTAGTAGGATATGATGATACAGTTAAGAGAAGTGACCAATTCGGTCTTGCTTATTTGAGATTGGCAAAGAAACTGAAGCCAGATTATGTATTTACTGTTGAGCCTGGAATTTATTTTATTCCTGCTTTGATTGATCAATGGAGTTCTGAGAAGAGATACAAAGAATATATCAATTATTCAAAAGTAGAAAGATTCAAAGGCTTTGGCGGCATAAGAATTGAAGATGATGTAGTAGTAACTAGTAATGGTTATAGGGTTTTAGGCAGAAAAGCAATCCCCAAATCAGTAAAAGAGATAGAAGAGTTAATGAAGTAAAGCCCAGAATTTTTACTGTTTAATAATCTCAACCCTTCTGTTTTTTGCTCTACCTTGTTCTGTGTTATTGGATGTTACTGGAGCTAATGGTCCTACTCCGTAGGCTGATAATTGTTTAGAGTTAATTTTAAAGTTAGCTGTGAGTTCTTTCATTACAGATTCTGATCTTTTTTGTGATAAGCCCATATTGTGTGAGAATTTTCCAGTATTATCAGTATGCCCTACAATGTAAATTTTTAGATTTGGATTTTCCTTCAAGAGTTTGGCAACTTCTTTTATTGCAGGAATAGATTCAGATTTGAGTGTGGCTTTATCTGTATCAAAATAAATACCGTGAACTGTTGCATGTCCATTCTCATTCAAATCATTCTTTAAAGTTTCAGCATTTACAGTGATCAAATCAGATTCCATTTTCTTGATTTCAATAATATCTAATTGAACTACACTGTATGGATACCAGCCTAAAGAAACATACAATGATACGAAAACTTGTTGATTATTTTTTTCTATTTTAGCTGCAAAATACCGTTGGTTTTCAGATTTACCGCGGAGTTGCAAGAATCTATTTGTTACAGGATATACAAGGTCAGGCCATTTTCTATAGCTTCCATTGTCAAGTTTTTTGCCTGAACATTTAAATATGGATTCAAATCCTGCCTTTTTTAATCCTATTTCATAATTTCTAAATACCTCAAGAGTTGATCGTCCCTTAGGTATAGTATATGTGATTCGGGTAACTTTCCCCTCTAATTTTTTTGTTTTTGTTAGTTTTCCTTTTCTATTTGGAAGCCCTGTAGGAAGAGTATATTCATCAAATTCATTCATTGTATAGTTAACGATTATGGATCCAGGGTATCTGGATATTAAAGTGTGATCTTTACTCCCTTTTATATCTGCCTTCTCTTTGGCAAAAAAGGATGGAGCTGTTATAAAACAGATTGTAAGTGTAAATATAATTAGTTTTTTTAACATAATCAACCTCCGGTTATATTATAATATTGATTGATTTTACCATTTAAAAGCTAATTGTCAAGATGATGTATTACAAAAGGTTGATTTTTCTGTTTATAAAATGTAATATTTTATAAGAGGTGTATAATGAAAAATATGGGGGAAAAAGAAATAAATAATAATATTGTAGAGAAGAGATTAGATTATTTAAAGCTTCTTTCCAGACAATTTCCTACAATCTCTGCTGCTAGTACTGAAATTATTAATCTCCAGGCTATTTTAAATCTTCCCAAGGGTACTGAACATTTTATAAGTGATATCCATGGAGAGTATGAATCTTTTATTCATGTGCTAAAAAATGCTTCAGGTGTTATAAAATTAAAGATTGATGATGTGTTTGGTTCTAATCTAAGCGAAGAGGAAAAAAAGAGTCTTGCAATATTAATATATTATCCTGAAGAAAAGATTAATATTGTAAAAAAAGAGGGAAAAAATATTAAAAAATGGTATGAAAAAGCTTTATATCAACTTATAGAAATGTCAAGAAATGCGTCTTCAAAATATACGCGTTCCAAAGTAAGGAAGTCATTACCAAAGGGTTTTGCTTATATTTTAGAAGAGCTTCTTCATGAAGATGAAAATAGATTAAATAAAGAGGAATATTATAAACAGATCATTCGTACAATTATTGAAATTGATAGAGCAAGAGAGTTTATTATTGCACTTTCCAATTTAATCCAGAGGTTAGTTATAGATAGATTGCACATTATTGGAGATATCTTTGACAGGGGACCAGGAGCAGATATAATTCTCGATAAATTAATAAATTATCATAATGTTGATTTGCAATGGGGTAATCATGATATTTTATGGATGGGAGCTGGTTCAGGTTCTCTATCCTGTATTGCAAATGTTCTGCGTATTTCATTGAGATATGGAAATATGGACACACTTGAAGATGGATACGGAATCAACATGCTTCCTTTAGCTACTTTTGCCCTTGAATTTTATAAAGATGAAAAGAATAGGATGTTTGATCCAAAAGATATTTCAAATAAAAATTATAGTAAAAATGAAGTTAGTTTAATAAGAAAGATGCACAAGGCTATTACTATTATTCAATTTAAGCTTGAGGGACAGATCATAAAGAGAAGACCTGAGTTTGGAATGAATGATAGATTACTTCTTGATAAAATCAATCTAAAAAAAGGAACTATACTATTAGATAATAAAATATATGAGCTTAATGATAATTATTTCCCCACATTAGATGCACAGAACCCGTATCAACTTACTCCCGAAGAGGATAAAGTTATTGAAAAAATTAGATCCTCTTTTTTATATAGTGAAAAACTAAGAAATCATATAAAATTTTTCTATTCAAAAGGAAGCCTACATCTTACCTGTAATTCAAACCTTTTGTTTCATGGTTGTATTCCAATGAATTCAGATGGGACTTTTAAAGAGCTATTAATTGATAACAGGAAATACAGAGGACGAGCATTATATGATAGATTAGATCGTTTATGCAGGGAAGCCTATTTTACTAAAATTAATTTTGACTTAAAATCATATGGAGCAGATGTCATCTGGTATATGTGGTGCGGGCCACATTCACCTCTTTTTGGTAAAAATAAGATGGCTACTTTAGAGAGATATTTTATAGATGATAAAACCACACACAAAGAGAATAAAGACCCATTCTTTAAATTCAGAGATGATGAAAAAATTTGTGATCGGATTTTAAAAGATTTTAAACTTGACCCTGAAAATTCGCATATATTTTGTGGGCATATTCCTGTAAAAGTAAAAGATGGCGAAAGCCCTATCAAATCAAATGGGAAGCTTATTGTACTTGATGGAGGCTTTTCAAAAGCATATCAGCCACAAACAGGAATAGCAGGTTATACACTTATCTTTAATTCTCATGGGCTTCAATTAGTTTCTCATGAGCCCTTTGAGTCAACACAAAAAGCTATTGAGGAGGAAAAAGATATTCTATCAGTTAAAAGAGTGCTTGAGCATTCAAAAAAGAGGATACGGATAATAAATACAGATGTTGGTAATGAACTTCAAAAAGAAATTGATGATTTAAAAATGCTTTTATATGCTTTTAAAAAGGGTTTGATTAAAGAAAAGACTTAGTGTTGTGCTTGACATTTATATATCTTTTGATTATTATAATAAAAATTAACAATAACAAGAAGAGAGAGAAATGAAAAAGAAAATTAGTTTAAGAGTTATAAAAAGAGTCTCTTTTTATTATGAGGCATTGTTAAAATTATGTCTTCCAGATGATTCATATATTTCTTCAATGAAGTTAGAAGAAGTAACTGGAGTATCGTCTAATCAAATAAGACAGGATTTCTTTTACCTTGGTATTTCAATTGGAAAGCAAAAGAAGGGGTATCAAGTAAAGAGACTTTTTAATGAATTGAAAAAGGTATTATTAGTAGATAAAAAAGTAGATGTTATTGTAATAGGTGCAGGAAGATTGGGATGTGCTTTATCAGAGTATAAATTATTTAAAGTGAGGAATATTAATGTAGTTGCTCTTTTTGATGTGAAGGAAGAATTGATCTCTAAATCAGAAGATAAAGGTTCACATTGTGCTCCAATTTATCATATTGATGAACTTGATGGGTTTTTATCTGAGCATCCGGCAATAAAAATAGCGTTACTTACACTCCCTGAAAATTCTGCTCAGGCGATGCTTGATAAATTAATGAAACTCGGAATTAGAGGTATTGTTAATTTTGCTCCTAAAATTTTAAAAGCTCCGGAACATGTGAAAAATATACAGATAGTAAATGATTGTATAGGAGCCTCCTTATATAAAATAGTGTATCAAATTTATAATAAAGCATAGGTGTTTATTTTAAAAAAAAACAATTTTAACAGATCAATAAAATGTTAATTCTATATATTGTAATCTTTATAATTCTTATTATCTTAAGTGCTTTTTTTTCTTCAGCAGAAACATCTTTAATTTCATTAGATAAGATTAAATTAAATCATAGAGCTGGCAAAAAAAATAAAAAGGCAATCTTATTAAGAGAGTTCCTTAAAAACCCGGATGAATTTTTTTCAACGATTTTAATTGGAAATAATCTTGTAAATATAGCTGCAGCTTCATTATCTACTATTTTAATTACAGAACTTGTTGTTAAGAATAAAAATTTAATTTTGCTTTACTCAACTTTATTTACAACTGCTATTATTTTATTTTTTGCTGAAATAATTCCAAAGACTTATGCTTTTCGATATAGTGAAAAAATTTCTTTTTTTTATGCTTATCCGATAAAGTTTTTTAAATATTTGTTTTATCCTTTTGTTAAAATTATTTCTTTGTTTTCAAGTATTTTTTTCAAAAAAGATACAAAAAAAATAATGAAAAATGAATTTTCAATTGCTGAGATCAAATACTTTCTTGAGTCAGAAATACAATTGTTTAAATATAATCCAGAGACTTTGCGAATGATAAATGAGATAATTGATATTGCTCAGAAAGATATAAAGAGTATTATGACCCCAAGATTAGATATAATTACTATTGAGGAGAATGCAGATATTGAGAAATTAAAGCAAATAATTCTTAAAAAAAAGATATCAAAAATTCCATTGTGCAGGGAAAATGTTGATTGCATCACAGGGATTATTAATTCAAATGATATATTATCTTTTATCATGGAAGATAATTTAGAAAATTTAAATTTAAAAAAAATATCAAAAGAGCCAATTTTTGTTTCTGAATATTCTTCTATAAGTTATGTTTTAAAGGAATTTAAGAAGTATAAATTGAATATTGCAGTGATTATAGATGAATACGGGGCAACAATTGGCATTTTAACTTTGAATGATATTCTTAGAGAGATTTTAGGTGGGATTGAAATAGGTATAGAACCAGTTAAGAGAGTAAATAAAAATACTTTTTTAATTAAGGGAGATACCACTGTTGATGATATAAATGATCAGTTTGGTTTAGCATTACCGGAAAGAAAGGATTATACTACAATGTCTGGTATGTTTATTTTTTTTTATGGAAGAATGCCAAAGGTAAATTCTAAAATTAAACTTGAGAATAAAGTTTTGAAAGTAGAAAATATGGCGGAAAGAAAAATTGAGGAAATAAGGTTGATTGTTAATGAAAAATTACCGATAAATGGAAAAAAGAAAAAATATAACAGTTAATAAAAAGGCTTTTCATGATTACGAAATAGTAGAAAAGCATGAAGCAGGGATTGTATTAGTTGGGACAGAAGTAAAATCTTTGAGACAGGGTAAGGTTAGTTTAAAGGAATCTTATGTTGAAATAAGATTACAAGAAGCCTTTTTATTAAATTCAAATATTACTCAGTATTCGAATGCAAGCTATAATAATCATGAACCGAGAAGAAAAAGGAAACTTCTTTTAAATAAAAGAGAGATAAAAAAATTGGAACGAAAGGTTAAAATAAAGGGAGTGAGCATTATCCCTCTCAGGATGTATTTCAATAAAAAAGGATTTGTTAAAGTTGAAATAGGGATAGCTAAAGGCAAACGCTTATATGAGAAGAGGCAGGTTATAAAAGAAAGGGATATAAAAAGAGAGATGGATAGAGAGCTAAAGAATTATAGATAATAATTGATTATTAACTTCCCATTATTTTGATAAATATATAAGAGAATAAAATTTTGGTTATTGATTTAAATAAAAAATATAGAATAGCAATAAAAATACTTTTTTTGAAACTCATTTTGGAGAAAGCGGCTACTCCTGTAGCGATTGCGATTAAATACCATATAGAAAAGATGTCAATCTGTGAAAAAATAAGGGAACTGAGGCTATAAGAGGTGTGAGCAGGGAAAAGTATACTAAGATTTGAGTATGCTGCAATATTTGTATTTAGGAATAAGAGAGATAAAGTTCTCATTAATCTTGGAATAAGCATATCAATAATTGATGCATTTGTAACTAAAGAAAAGTAGTTTATATACAATCCTTCTGCTTTGCCAATTCCATAAAAGAGGTATGTGAAAAATGAAGCGACTATAAGTGCAAGTATAGATATGAAACTTGCCCATATTGATGCCATTATTCGGTTCAAGTTTGAAATATGTCCGAAGTTTTCAATTTGATCTTCTGAAAAATGTTCAGCAAAGGTAGAATTTTTTATTAGTTCTGAACCTTTTGCAATATCAAATGGAGCAGAAATGTAAGTGAAGATAAGTATTGCTATTATGATTAGAATAAATGAAGCTACCCATTGTTTTTTGTCCATTAGTTTCCCGAGAGTTTGGCCTGGCGTGACAATGATTCCTTTAATGTTTTTGAAAAAGTTAATCATAAATGTGCAACCTTTTAATCTATTTTATATGCTTTTGTAAAATTTTTATGTAAAATTATATATTAAATTTACCTTAACAGCAATAGATATTTAAATTCTATAAAATCTTTTAACTTTTTCTATAAATGTAAAAAAAAGTTTAAACTTTAAAATAATATTGAAATATTGTATAATACAACATGCAAGTTTATTCTGAAATGGAGTTATTTAAAGATTTTGAACTTCTTGTTGGAGTGGAGGGTGGAGAAATAATTTTTTCCCATCATTTCAGAAATAATGAAGAAAGGGAAGCCCTTATTGGTTACGAAAGAAGATATTTTCCGCAGCTTAAAAAGGGTGGAAGGGAAATGGAAAATTTATTTGAAGAATTGATTGATTATAAAAAAGGTAAAGATATTGATCCTTCTCAATTTAAGGTAAAATTTTCCAGAGGAACTGAATTTGAAAAGAAGGTATGGAAAACTTTAAAAAGAACAAAAAAAGGGGACTTGATAACGTATAAAAAGCTTGGAGAATTAGCTGGTTATCAAGATGCTCAACGTGCTGTTGGAAATACAATGAGAAAAAATTACCTTATTATTTTCGTTCCATGCCATAGGGTAATTGGGAAGGGTAAAAAAATAGGCGGTTTTTCTGCTGGAATAGAGAACAAAAAAATGTTGTTGAGAATTGAGAATAATGAATTATAAAGTTATTACAAAAATTGTTTTTATTTAAAGGGATAAAAAAATGGATATAAAAGAAAATTACAAAAAAGTTATTGGAAAAATTGAAAAAGCCTGTCAAAGAGTAAAAAGAGACCCGAAAAAAATAAAATTAGTTGGGGTATGTAAAAATCAACCAGTGGAAAAGATAAAAGAGCTATATAATTGTGGTGTAAAAATAATGGGAGAGAATAAAACACAAGAAGCAGAATTACACAGGTCTCAGTTAGAATCTCTTGATATTGAGTGGCATTTTATTGGTAAGCTTCAGAAAAATAAAATAAATAGGATTTTAGTAAATTTCGATTTTATTCAATCAGTAGATGGTGTAAAATCTTTAGAGCATATTCATAAGAGGTCAAGCAAGGAAACTGAGGTTTTTATTGAAATAAATATAGGAGAAGAGAAGAATAAATCAGGTTTTACTGTAGATGGCTTGAAAAAAGCTTTAAATTATATTTCCAATTTAAATAGAATAAAGGTTATTGGGCTTATGACTATACCTCCCTTTTTTGAAGATTCTGAAAATGTTCGACCATATTTTATCAAGATGAGGGAATTAAAGGGTGAAATAAATAGTTTTAAACTACCAAATTTTGACATACAGCATCTTTCAATGGGTATGAGTGATGATTTTGAAGTAGCAATTGAAGAGGGAGCTACAATGGTTAGAATAGGAACTGCTTTTTTTGGGAGAAGGCTTTTATGATTTTTGGTAATTTCCTAAAATCTTTTGCTCAACTTTTTCATTTGATTGTTCAAGCGTATATATTTATTATTATTATAAGATCTGTGATCTCTTGGTTGGGCAATATTCCTTCCAACACATTTATTCTTGTGTTACGGCGTTTAACAGATCCAGTATTTAGGTTTGTTCATAAGATGTTTCCTTTCACAATTGTTGGAGGTATTGACATATCTCCAATAATGATTATTATAGTATTGTATTTTATTGACAATTTATTTACAGGAATAATGATTGGATATGCAAATAAATTAATAATTGGAAGTCAAATAATTAATGGGGAGGTATTAAGATGAAATTAATGCCGCAGGATATTTTAACTCAAAATTTTAGTGTGAAAGTTAGGGGATTTGATAAGGAAGAAGTGAAAAATTTTTTGATTCAGATTGCTGAGGTTCTTGAAAATGAAGTTCAGGAAAAAGAGAATATAAAAAGGGAAGTAGAACGCTTTAGAGAAAAGCTTTCAAAATTTGAGAAAAGGGAGGAAATTTTAAGAGATACATTGGTTTCTGCTCAAAAATTCTCAAATGAGATAAAGTCAAATTCAGAGAAAGAGGTTGAATTAATAATCAAAGAAGCTGAGATGAAGGCTGATGAGATTATCAATCATGCTATTGAAAGAAGAAAGGATTTGAAAGAGGGGATTAGAAATTTGAAAATAAAGAGAAAAGAGATTGAGAATGATCTGAATAATATGTTGAATTCTTTAAAAGATGTAATTAAATCATACCATGAACAGGACAAAGAGTTTGATAAAGTTGAATATTTGGGTAAATGAGTTTATTATTTATGATTTAAAAAAAATAGAGATATAGAAACTAATTTAATGAGGTTTATTGGAGGAAAAGATGAATAATACAAATCAAAAGATTTCTGCTATAAACAATGCTGTTTCTCAAATCGAGAAAGAATTTGGTAAAGGTTCGATAATGCAACTTGGTAGTAAAGATGTTGTAAATATTCCTGCTATTTCTTCAGGATGTCTGTCACTTGATATAATATCTGGAATTGGTGGCTTCCCCAGAGGAAGGGTTTGTGAAGTATATGGACCTGAGGCTTCAGGTAAAACAACTGTTGCTCTTCAAACAATAGCTGAAGCTCAAAAGGCAGGAGGGTATGCGGCTTTTATTGATGCAGAGCATGCTCTTGATCCAATTTATGCTCAAAATCTGGGTGTTAATATAGATGAACTATATCTTGCACAGCCGGATTATGGTGAACAGGCATTGGAAATAGCTGAAATTCTTGTACGTTCAGGAGGAGTGGATATTGTTGTAATTGATAGTGTTGCTGCTTTGGTTCCAAAAGCGGAATTAGAGGGTGATATGGGAGATAGTCATATGGGGCTTCAGGCTAGATTAATGAGTCAGGCATTAAGAAAACTTACGGCTATTGTTTCACGCTCAAAAACAACCCTTCTTTTTGTAAATCAATTAAGAGAAAAAATCGGGATGTTCGTTGGAAATCCTGAAGTAACAACTGGTGGTAGAGCTTTGAAATTTTATAGCTCTTTAAGAGTTGATGTAAGAAAAATATTAACTTTAAAAAATGGGACTGAAATTGTTGGTGGAAGAACAAGGATAAAAATCGTAAAGAATAAGATGGCACCTCCTTTTAAAACAGCTGAAGTTGATTTGATATTTGGCAAAGGGTTTCAAAAAGAGGGAGATATCATTGAGCTTGCTGTTCTGTATGAAATTATTTCAAAGACAGGTTCCTGGTATTCTTATGGTGATAATAAATTAGGTCAGGGAAAGGAGTCAGTAAGAAAGTTATTAGAAGAGAATAGTTCTCTTTATGAGGAATTGAGAAATAAGGTTATTAAAAAATCAGGTTTGGATAAGAGGATAACTAAAAAAGCGAATAATAGTTGAAAAAATTTAAGATTTCATTAGTTTATATAATTTTTTTACTTGTTGTAAATCTTTTTCATTCAAAGTTAAAAACTTTTTTGTTTAGTTATACAGGGGAACATTTTGTATTATATTTAATATATGGGTTGTTTATATCTTTTTTCTTAATTTTGCTTTTTAAGACTTTTATTTCAAAGAGTAATCTTAATATTGTAATTGAACTCTTTGTAATGTGGTTTATATTGTTTTATCTATTTTCAAGCACAGGGGCTCATTTTTTATTTAAGGTTAGTATATTTGAGTTTTTTATTCTAGGCGTTTTACTGTCAATGGAAAATAAAAGATCAAAGTCTTGGATCCCCTTTGCATTACTCATTTCTGCTGTTATCTTAACACAGTTCTTTTCTAATATATCAATGGAGGGTAGTTTTTATTACCTTGATGTTTGGAGAGATCTTTTATTTGCATTATCAGGCTATATATCAGTGGGAGTTGCCTTTTCCTGAAGCTGTCCTAAAAAGATGACACTTTACCTCCATTTTAGTTGGCATTAAACTTGCTTCTATAGTTAGTGGTAAAAGTTTTACATTAAAAACTTTTGACATTACGTAATTTGTTGACAGGAGATGGCTATGTATAAGAAAATTATAATCTTTATAATATTTAGTTCTGTTTTTTTGTCCTTATGTTCCATTTATAGTAGTACATTCAATAGAGATCAAAAATCATCATTTGCACCTCTTAACCCTGAATTTTTAATTTACAAAAATAATTCAAAAAAAAGATTAGCTTCAACCCTTTCAAAAGAGAGCCTATTAAATGGATGGGTCCCCTCGCCTGTTGATCTTTCCCATATAAAAGGAATAGTTGATAAGAGAGTTTGTACTACATATCCTTCAAGATATGATCTGCGTGAATACAACAAACTACCTCCTATAAGAAATCAAGGGCAATGTGGTTCCTGTTGGGTTTTTGGAACCTTTGCTTCTATAGAGTCCTGTCTCCTTCCTGAGGAAACATGTGATTTTTCCGAGCAGCATTTAAATGTTAATCATGGCTTTGATTTCCAGGAATGTGAAGGCGGGAATATTTATATATCCACAGCTTATTTAGCAAGATGGGATGGACCTGTAAAAGAGATACTTTATCCATACCCATATTTTACTCTAAATAAAATTAATTCAGGGACCTCAATTTTTTTAGCAAAACATATTCAACAGGTAATTTTCCTTCCTAATAGATGTGGACCGGATGTTGTTCTTGGTACAGATGAAGATGAAATTAAAGATGGATATGAGCCAGCACCCAGAGATCCTTTAGAAAATAATACTGTTAAGTGGTTTATCACTCATTATGGTGCCATTACTGCTGGCGTAAAATGGGATTCATCCTGTTATAATAGATCAACATATGGTTTTTATTATAAAGGAGAGCCAGGTATTAGTCATGCAGTTTCTATTGTTGGATGGGATGATAATTATCCTGCAGACAATTTTAATACTATACCCCCTGGCAATGGTGCTTTTATTGTAAGAAATAGCTGGGGATTCAACTGGGGAGAAAATGGCTATTTTTATATTTCATATTATGATACTGCATTAACTACAGATGCTTGTTTTAACAATGCAGAAGATGAAGATAATTATGCAACCATATACCAATACGATCCGTTTGGTGTAACATCCTCTTTTGGTGGACTTGATACCACATATTGGGGAGCTAACATTTTTGAGAGTTCAAGTAATCAACCCCTTTCAGCAGTCAGTTTTTACACTAATGATTCAAATGTAAACTATGAGATATTTATTTATAAAAATATAAGTGGTAATAACCCTATCAAAGGAACACTTGCAGCAGAAAAAGCAGGATCTTTGACTTATGCAGGTTATTACACAATAAAACTTGATTCTCTTGTTGCTCTAAATTCTGGAGAAAAATTTTCAGTTGTAGTTAAATTTATTAATTCAGGTTATAAGTACCCTGTCCCAGTTGAATCTCCTATTCCTGATTACTCATCTTCAGCCAGTGCTAATATAGGAGAAAGTTATGTAAGCAAGGATGGGATTATATGGCAAGATTTAACTCAATTTTCTTCAAACAGTAATATATGTATAAAAGCATTTACAGCATTAAATTCAAAAAGTATTATAAAACTTAGTGCTACAAGAGAGACTGAAAAAGCATGGTTAATAAAAAGAGATTATGGAGTAATTAGATTTGAAATAGAAAATTTGCAGGATGTTCCAGTATCAAAAGTACTTATTTACAGGAAGAAAATTGATGAAAATTCTTCAATTCTCTATGAAATCACTCAAGAAAATTTCCAGACAGGACATTATATATATTATGATAAGTACATTAAAGAAAGTCAAACATATATTTACAGAGCAGTTGCATGTGATTCTTCAGGTTTTATCATTGGAAAATCAAATATCATCTCAATATAGAGGAAAATAATCAATACTTCATAAACATTCAATTACAATTTTTTCTATATTAATTATTACCATTAACATCCAATTCATAAAGCCAAAATTTGATTTTTGGTGTAAAAAACCATAGGATAGTTTTTTTTGATTTTTAATGATTCAATTCGTGGGCTTGAGTTATTCTTTTTTATAGTATATTATTTTCTTTAGAAAACAAGGAGTGATTGTACATGAAAGTTGAGGGAATTGTTCTTGCAGCTGGTTATTCAAGAAGAACAGGATTGTTCAAAATGGGACTTAAACTTAAAGATAAAACAATTATTCAACAAACTATTGATGGAATGTCTAAATGTTGCTCAAGAGTAATCGTTGTTGGAGGTTACAGGATTGAAAGACTTAAAAAACTCATAGGAAAAGATAAAAATGTTCAAGTTGTATTTAATCCTGATTATAAAAAGGGCATGTTTACCTCTGTTAAACAAGGAATTAAGCATATTAATTGTGAAAGGTTTTTTGTCATTCCAGGAGATATTCCGTTTGTTACGGAAAATGTTTACAAAAAACTTCTTAAGGCTTATGGTGATATAATAATTCCGGTTTACAAAGGCAAAAAAGGACACCCTGTTTTAATTAATAGCACACTTAAGAATGAACTCCTTGAGGAAAAGGATGATTCATCCTTAAGCAGATTTATTAAGAGAAAAGGATATGAAATAATTGAAATCAATGAAAAAGGAATCTTGAAAGACATTGATACACTTGAAGACTACAGAAGAGAAAAAAACAATTTATTAAGAGGGGGATTTGATGAGACTTAAATATGAAGATAATTTTTATTCAGCTGTTATCTTCTGGGGAGTATTGTGGGGGATTTCTGAAAGTATATTAGGCTATTTGCTTCATTTTACCACTGGGATTGCAGGCTTTTTTATGTTCCCGCTCGGGTTTTATTTTATGAGAAAAGTATTTAAAGAAACAGACAAATTAATATCCATTTTTCTGATTTCAGCAATAGCAGCAGGCTTTAAGTTAATTGATGTTTTCTTACCATCTTACAGTTTGGTAACTACTATAAATCCGGCAATCTGTATTTTAATGGAAGCAGCAGCTGTTTTTATCTTTTTTAAGATAGTAGAGCAAAAAAGGGGCAGTTTCAATTTTAGAGACCTTTTAATTGCAGTAGGAATGTGGAGGATACCTTTTTTTGTTATGCTTGTTGTTTCTGTTTTATTGTTAAATCTTGGGGATGTTATAAAATTAACTCCTTTCTTTATTGTAAAATTTCTCTTGCTTGATTTATTTGCAAATATGCTCTTAATTTACTTTTATTTAAAAAGAGTTAATGAAAAAAGGGAGTGGTTTTTTAGAAGAGTTAAAAGTTTTCAGTTACTTGTTTGTTCTCTTGTAATTATAGTCGCGGTTTATATACAGATAATTATACATTAGTTTCGTGAAAGTCTATACCTGGGGGAAATTTTGAAAAGTATCTATGAGAAAATTGTAACACTTAAAAAAGAAGGTAAAGAATTTATTGTTATAACTGTTGTTGAAAAAAGAGGCCATGTACCTTCACAGATTCAGTCAAAAATGGTTGTTTTAAAAGATGGCGAGAAAGCAGGAACAATAGGAGGGGGATTACTTGAATATGATGCTGAAAAGCTTGCTGCAAAAATATTTGAAACAAAAGAGCCAATATTAAAAAAATACTCTTTGAATAAAGACAATGAGATAATTGATACTGAGAAAGCTGGTATGATATGTGGTGGAAATGTCACACTCTTTTTTGAATATGTAGGGCTGGATGAAACTCTCTTTATTTTTGGTGCAGGTCATGTAGGCCGCTCACTCATATATCATATGAAAAATCTCAATTTTTCAATTACTGTTATTGATAACAGAAAAGAATATATTCAAAACATAGAGGGCATTCAAAATAAAATTTCTGGCAGATATTCGGAAATTATTGAGAAAGAAAAGATTAACCTTAACAAAGCATACATTATTATAGCAACTCATACACACGAGCATGATTATGAAGTATTAAAAGGAATCTATAAAAGTAATTATAATCCCAGATATATTGGTATAGTTGCTTCGAAAAAAAAGGGTGTTTGGATGATAGAAAGCTTAAAAAAAGATGTAAAAAAGAAAATTGATTTAAAAAACCTTTATACTCCAGCTGGTCTTAATATAGGAGGAAAAGAACTAGATGAAATTGCAATTTCGATAATTTCTGAGATCCAGGCTGTGCGGTACGAGAAAAAGAATCTTCAACATCTTTCTTTTATAAAGAAATAGTACAATGGTATGGATAATTTCAGGAAGAACAAATGATGGAAAGACAGAAAAAATCGAATCTATTTTTAAAAAAAAAGGTGGAGATGGTATTGTATCAAAGAAGATTTTCAAAAACGCAACTTTTATTGGATACGAAATTCAAAGACTATCAACAAAAAAAAGGCTTCCTCTTGCATGTATTAAGGGATGTGAAATATCGCAATGGGATGAGGTATTTACTTTTCGAAGATTTAGTTTTTCATCAAAGGCATTTCTCTTTGCAAAAGATGTATGTGATGAGATCTTGCAAAAGGATATTTCCCCGATTTATATTGATGAAATCGGACCTATTGAATTGAACAATCGTGGTTTTGCATCATTTCTTAAAAAGGCACTTGAAAGTAAAAGAGAAATTTATTTAACTGTGAGAAAATGGTTAGTTTCTGAAATTATTGAAATATTTGCAATTTCGGATTATCAAATTATTGACTTATCAAAAGGAGCAATAAGTTAGTTTTTAATTAATGGAGATTTAATATGAATTCAATAGCAGAGAAAATTTTAAAGATGGCAGAAAATTACAGGGATTACACAAGCAGAAATCTTTCAAGACTTGTACAAATCCCTTCAACAAGTGGTAATGAAAAGCAAGTTGTTCTTGAATTGAAAAGGATGATGGAGGAGGTAGGTTTTGAAGAGGTTAAAATTGATGGCTTGGGAAATATCATTGGACGCATTGGGAATGGAAAAAAAGTGCTGGCAATAGATGCACATATAGATACTGTTGATGTAGGAAATTTAAAGAACTGGGATTTTGATCCTTTTTCAGGAGAAATAAAAGAGGGATTTGTCCTGGGGAGAGGAAGTGTTGATCAGAAAGGAGGAGCTGCTGCCTTTATAACTGCAGGAAAAATCTTGAAGGAACTTGGTGTGAACAGTAAGATCAAAGTTTATTTCGTTGGTAGTGTAATGGAGGAGGATTGTGAAGGTTTATGCTGGAACTATATTATTGAAGAGGACAAAATAAATCCAGATATTGTTATAAGTACTGAACCCACTGATCTCAACATTTACAGAGGACATAGAGGCCGGATGGAGATCGAGGTGACTTTTGATGGCATCTCTGCTCATGGATCTGTACCAGAGAGAGGTAAAAATGCCGTTTATATGGCTTCACGTCTCTCTCTTGAGATAGAGAATTTGAATAAAGGATTAAAAAAAGATGAATTTCTTGGAAAAGGAACTGCTGTTGTTACACAGCTTGTTTCAAAAACTCCATCTCTTTGTGCTGTTCCGGATTATGCAAAAATACATATTGATAGGAGGTTAACCTGGGGAGAGAGTAAAGAGTCAGCTCTAAAAGAAATCACAGATATTGTTGATAGCAGTAATTCTAAAGTTAAGTTGTTATATTATGAAAAGAAATCCTACACAGGCCTAAAATATAGTATGGAAAAGTATTTTCCTACGTGGAGACTTCCTGAAGATCATCCAGCGATTCTCTTTGCTGCTGATGTTTACAGGTTACTCTTTAGAAATGAACCAAAGATAGACAAATGGAGTTTTTCTACAAATGGGGTCACTATTAATGGTGTTTATAATATTCCGGTTATTGGTTTTGGCCCGGGAAATGAAGTTATGGCTCACGCTCCAAATGAAAAGGTAAAAACTGATGATCTGGTAAAAGCATCAGCATTCTATGCTCTCTATCCATTTCTTATGCAGGGTTAAGACTTCAAGGGGAGGTAAATTGAAAGAATTAAAAAAAATAATAGAACAGATAAAAAAGTTAAACTCCCTTCTCTTTCAAAAGGATTTTCTTCTTACGTGGGAGAGATCGATTGATGAACTAAAGAAGGTTCTATTGGTTGCGGAAGCATTGAGATATCTAAGAGAAAAGAATATTTCAATGAGATGTTTTGATTCAGGTCTTGCTATTTCTCATTTCAAAGATAAATCAACAAGAACAAGATTTGCCTTTGCATCTGCAGCCAGTTCTCTTGGACTCGCTCTACAGGACATCGATGAATCTACTACTCAAATAGCACATTCCGAAACTGTAAGAGAAACATCGAATATGATCTCCTTTTTTGCAGAAGTTATTGGAATTCGTGATGATATTTATCTGAATCTTGGCCATAACTACATGAAAGAAGTCTCAGAAGCAATTGAAGATGGATTTAGAGAAGGTGTTCTTCTGCGAAGACCCGGGGTTATTAACCTTCAGAGTGACCTTGACCATCCTACTCAGACACTTTCAGATTTACTTTATCTTAAAAAATATTATGGTACTCTGGAGAACCTGAGGGGAAAGAAGATTGCTGTAACCTGGGCATATTCTCCCTCTTATGGAAAACCTCTCTCAGTTCCTCAAGGATTGATAACGCTTATGACTCGTTTTGGTATGAATGTCACATTAGCATACCCCAAAGGCTATAACCTTGTCCCTGAAACAATTAAAATTGCAGAGAAGAATGCTATTAAAAGTGAAGGAAAGTTTTATGTCGAAAATTCAATTGAGCATGCTTTTAAAGATGCAGATATAGTTTATCCAAAAAGTTGGGCTCCTTATAATGTTATGAGAAAAAGAACAGAATTATTGAAGAACAGAGATTTTAAAGAACTCGAAATTCTTGAGCAGAGATGTTTAAAGGAGAACATGAAATATAAAGACTGGGAATGTGACGAAGAAAAAATGAGATTGACAAAAAATAATAATGCTTTGTATATGCATTGTCTGCCAGCAGACATTAGCAATGTCTCTTGTGAGAATGGTGAGGTATCAAAGCGAGTATTTGAAAAACACAGGATATCCACATATCTTGAAGCAGAAAATAAGCCCTATATTATTGCTTCAATGATATTAAACAGTGCTTTTAAAGACCCAGCTCGAGTACTTGAAAAGATTATAAAAAGAGATACAAAACAATTAATAGAGTCTTGAAATTAATTTTAAGAAGCAAAGAGAATTTGAAATAGAAAATGTCAGATAAACTTTTCCCCATCCCAATAGACAGATTGTATAAAATGATAGTTGAAGAGCAGGAAAAATACGGAACTATTTTTGGTTTAAGTAAAGAGCAGTTTTTCATTCCTTCAAGCACAGACACATACAAAGTTCAAGTAGATGGCAGTGTCCAGGAAACACCAATAGGAGTCGCAGCCGGGCCACACACACAGATGTCTCAAAATATAATCTCAGCCTGGCTCACAGGAGCAAGATATATTGAACTAAAGACAGTTCAGTATAATGACAGGATAGAAGTTACAAAACCCTGTATTGATATGGAAGATGAGGGATACAACTGTGAATGGTCTCAAGAATTGAGAATAGAGGATAGTTTTAATCAATATTTGAATGCATGGATTCTTATTCATCTTCTGAGAGATAGATTTAAATGGAACAAAAATAATGAAAACGGGTTTATCTTTAATGTTAGCATTGGTTATGATCTTCAAAGCATTTTAAGTAAAAAGATTCAATGGTTTCTTGATAAAGTTGATAATTGTGCAGATGATATTGAGGATAAAAGAGAAAAACTGCTCAAATGCTATCCTGAAGTAAAAGAAATTGTGATTCCAGAAAGAATGTCAAATAGCATTACTTTATCCTTAATGCATGGCTCTCCTCCTGAAGAGATTGAACGAATAGGGCGTTATCTGATTGAAGAGAGAAGACTTAATACTTCGATAAAGTTGAATCCCACTTTACTCGGAATGAGTAGATTGAGAGAAATTTTAAATAAGAAACTTGGTTACAGAGTAATAATACCGGATGCAGCATTTAAACACGATTTAAAATACGATGATGCACTAAAGATAATAGATTCTCTTAAAAGTGTAAGTAAAAAAAACAATGTGAGTTTCAGAATAAAGTTAACGAACACATTAGAAACAATCAATTTGAGAAAAACTTTACCTGAAAGAGAAAAGATTCTATATATGAGCGGCAGAGCACTTCATCCAATAGCAGTTAATCTTGCAGCAAAGTTACAAAGCGATTTTAAGGGTGAACTAGACATCTCTTTTGCAGGTGGAGTTGATTATTTAAATATCTGTGATGTAATTGCCTGTGGAGTGGCACCTGTGACTGTTTGTACTGATATTTTAAAACCCGGAGGTTATTATCGTTTGCAACAATACCTGGAAAAAATTGAAATTGAATTAGAAAAATTCGAAGCTTTAAATATTTATGAATACATTAAAAGTAAAGCAGGTAATAAGAAAGATGATTTGAATACCGCTGCACTGAAAAATTTAAAAGCCTATGCTGAAAAAAGTGTTGAACAAAAGTATTACAAAAAAGGATTCTTTCCTGATAAGAATATAAAGGGGTACAGAAAATTAAGCTATTTTGACTGCATTTCAGCTCCCTGTGTAGAGAAGTGTGCTACTGACCAGAATATTCCAGAGTACCTTTATCTGACTTCAAGAAGAGATTATGAGAAAGCTCTTCAGACAATTTTAAAGACAAATGCTTTTCCCTCAGTAACAGCTTTAATCTGTGACCATCTGTGTCAACAGAGATGCACAAGAATTAATTATGACAATCCTATCATGATAAAGGAGATAAAGAGATTTATATCTGAAAAAAGCAGATTTAAGGAATTGAAAAATAGGGTTAATAAAAAAATCGGCACAAAAGTTGCAATTATTGGAGCAGGACCTTCTGGATTCTCATGCGCCTATTTTCTAATACTTGAAGGTTTTCAGGTTGAAGTATTTGAAGCACGCTCATTTGCTGGAGGAATGCTTTCTTATGTTATCCCTGAATTCAGACTTCCTGCAGAAAAGATAACTCGAGATATAAAGAGAATTGAGGGGCTTGGCGTTAAGATCCACTATAACACAAAGATAGATAAACAACTATTTGAGAAATTAAAAAGAGAGTATGGTTTTATATACATCTCTTCTGGTGCTCAGCAAAGCAAGAGGCTCTTGATTGAAGGAGAGGAATCAAATAAAGTTACTGATGCTCTGACTTTTCTCTCACAAATTAAAATGGGAGAAACTATTTCACATGGTAAAGATATAGCAATTGTTGGAGGTGGAAATAGCGCAATAGATGCTGCCAGAACAGCATTAAGGATAAACAAAAACAGAGGTAATGTAACGATTATTTACAGAAGAACCAGAAATGAGATGCCAGCAGACAAGGATGAGGTTACAGCAGCCTTTAATGAGGGTGTTAGACTTCTTGAATTGACAGCCCTGTCAAAGATAGAAGAGGTTGATGGAAGGATTAAACTTCAATGTTGTAAAATGAGATTGGGAGAAGAGGATGAAACATTACGACCAAAGCCTATTAAAATAGAGGGTTCAGAGTTTGAACTTGTCTTTGATTTTTTGATCTATGCAATAGGCCAAAACATTGATATAGATTTTTACAAAAAAAATAACAGGGAGAGCAAAAATATTTTCATTGGTGGTGATGCTTTTCGTGGATCATCAACATTGATAAATGCAGTTGGAGATGGGAAAAAATGTGCTGAAAAGATTATAACAACAGTAAAGAAAAAGAAGATATTAAAAAATGTTAATGTAGAAAAAGAATTGAATCATTTAGATTTGATCAAGATGCGATCAAAAAGAAATTATGGAATTGATGCACAGGGGGAGTTTAAAAAAGAAAATAGATTACTACTTGAGGAAGAAGCAGTGAATGAGGCTTCCAGATGCCTTTTTTGTGATGAATTGTGCGATATATGTGTAAGTGTATGTCCAAACAGGGCAAATATTTCTTACGAAGTTGAGCCTGTGTGTTTTGCGCTACAAAAAGTTGTAATCAAAAACGGAAAGAAGAAAATTAAAAATGATAAGGTTTTTGAATTAAAGCAGAAATATCAGGTTTTAAATATTGCTGATCTATGCAATGAGTGTGGTAATTGTCGTACATTTTGTCCTCGCGCAGGGGCTCCGTATATAGATAAACCAAAACTGTGTTTAACAGAAAAAAGTTTTAAAAATGAAGAGAAGGCTTTTATTATAGGATTTAAAAATGGAAAGAGATTTATAAAATTCAAGGATAAGAATAATATCGAGATGCTTTTGGATAAAGGAGAATTTTTCCTTTATTCCACTCCTTTACTTAAAAGTAAGTTAAACAAAGAGGATCTCAGTATAAAGGAGATTAAACTAATCTCTTTAAAAGTTAGTGAGATAAAATTTAAAAATGCTGCTTTATTGAGTGTTTTGCTTAGAAGCATACCTGAGATTTTTTATAAATATAAATAGAGAGGCGGGTATGCTTTTCTATAAATTTATTCTATAATAGGTTTGGAAAAATGAGTTGCAAATCTATTTTTAATCCATTTTTTAAAACAAAACCAGATTGGAGCGACCCCTTTTTTTCATTCCTTGAGGATAATGATATCTTAGACTTTCATAAAGCTCTTCCCAATTATAAGCCAACCCCTCTTCATAGACTTATTAAACTTGCAAGAATTCTGGGAATCGGTGAACTTTATATAAAGGACGAAGGTCATAGATTCGATGTAAAGGCATTCAAACCATTGGGAGCAAGCTATGCTATTTATAGGTTTTTAAAAAAGGAGTGGGCAAAAAGGTTTGCTTCAGAATTTGATTTCAATTCTTTTAAAGATAAAAAAAAAATAGAAAAGCTTGGAAGGTTTACATTCTGCGCTGCATCTGATGGAAATCATGGCAAAGCAGTTGCCTGGACAGCAACACAACTGGGGCAAAAAGCAGTTATCTATATGCCAGCAGGTACAGTTAAATCAAGAATTGATAGTATTGAATCCGAAGGAGCCAGAGTTTTTGTTATTAACGGGACATACGATGATTGTGTGAAAAGAGTCTCTTATGAGGTTAGTAAAAATAAATGGGTTGAGGTTGCTGATACTGCATATAAAGGTTATA
>JAUWNT010000236.1 GCA_030612495.1 Candidatus Aminicenantota bacterium | reverse complement strand
GGTCTGCACTTGAGAATATTTTCTCTTCATTGACGCCTCTGTTCATAATATGGTGAAAAGCACCTTCCCATGTCAGTCGTGCATGTCTCATACAATAATTATAACATAATATTTCAATACTTCAAAAGACCGTCCCTTTTTCCGCAAAAGACCGTCCCTTTTTCTCATTCGTTCCAGCACAAGGGCAAAACTTTTTTTTCGTCACGATGGCAGGGATAACTTCGGGCTTTTTTTAGATAATGTAAGACTAATAAAGTTATTAAAGGATGTCACACCATCCGGAAAATATCAACAAATAAAAAAAGAGAAAATAGATAAATCAGGTACTGCAGTCAAAATCACTTATCTTGGTGCTCAGTTTCCCAGGCATGAAGGAGCCGGTATAAAACTCGGAGTTATTTTCGAAAATTCTCCAGCATATCAAGCCGGACTTCAACATGGTGACATAATTTTAGAAATCGAACACATTTCCTTTCGGAAAAAAAATTATGATATCACCAAATTTATAGAAGCCATAAAAAATATGCCTTTCGATAGACCACTGCAATTTCACATAGAGAGAAACGGGAAAAGATTCGATGTCTGGGTGAAATTGGGAAGGATTAGCAGGAAACAATTTACCGCTATGAGCAAAAAAGCCGGAGGACATTTTTTAAATGATTTCGAAACGGGAAGACGATTTATGCTGAAGAATGATTATGCTGGTGCCATTAAATATTTTCAAAAAACTGTTAAAACGCGTCCGATGAGGTCTTATCAAGCTCTTGGAATTTGTCATTATCATCTCAGCCGTTTCAAATATGCAAAAGAGAATATTGTAAAAGCCTATTTAGCAGACAAAAAAAATCCGCTCACTCTCTTCTACATGGCGGCGACAATGGAGCAGTTGAACAAAATATTTAATGCCATTTACTATTATAAAAAATATTTAAAATTGAACTATGATAATACCGAAATGAACAGATATGCTAAAAGGAGACTGCAGGCCCTAAAGGATAAACGGAGAAGTAAACAAAGTGGTAAATTATTGAAAATTATTGATGCTGTTATTAAAGAGATTAAGAAATGAAGCAACCTGGGGTCAGGCCTACTCATTTGACAATTTAACTGCATCTTCAAGCTTTTATACCAATTTTTTACCTTTTATGTTTTAATTAAATTAGATCTAATTATTTGACACTTCAAGCTTTTTAGTATAAAAAATAAACTTAATCATTGAATAGAAAAAATATGAAAAAAGAAAATAACAAATTAATTGCAATAACAGGTGGTTCAGGTTTTATAGGGAGCCATCTCGTCAACTTTATGAAAGATAAAGGCTTTAGTGTTAGAGTATTAATAAATAAAACTGACCTGAAAAGAGATGATATAGAAAAATTTTATGGATCAATAAATAATCAAAAAATCATTAAAAAATTCCTTGAAAATGTTAATATAGTGTTTCACCTTGCATCAGCATTGGGAAACAGGATTATTTCAAATGAAGAATTCCTGAATATTAATAAAAATGGAACAGAAAATTTACTGAAAATTGCAAAAGAACAGGGAGTAGAAAAAGTCGTACATTTCAGCTCTGCAGGAGTATATGGTAAATCATCAGGATTGACCCCATTAAAGGAATATGACACTTTGAACCCTGTTGATATTTATGAAAAGAGTAAACTTGAAGGAGAAAAAATTGCGCTCTCATATACTGATAAACTCAATATTAGTATTATCAGACCTGGATGGGCTTACGGAGAAGGTGATAGAAGAACATTTAAACTCATAAAGCAGATAAATTCAGGACTCTTTTTTATTGTTGGTAAAGGTAATAAACTTCAATCTCCTATTTATATAGATGATCTTATAGAAGCTGCATATAAAATTGCTCTAAAAGGTGAAAATGGAGAGATTTATAATGCTGGCGGAACATCAACACCAATAAAAATAATGGTTAATCAAATTGCCAAATCACTTAAGAAGAAAATTATACCTTTTAAAATGCCTCTATTTTTAATATATTCTCCTGCTTTTATACTTGAAAAACTCTTCTCCTTTTTTAATAAAGAGGCACCTTTAACAACCTCAAAATTGGCTTTTTTTATAAGAGGTAAACCATTAAATTCAGATAAATTGAATAATGAACTCAACGCAAAGCCAAAAACTTCATTTCCAGAGGGGATTGAAAAAGCAATCAAATGGTATAAAAAAATGAATTGGTTATAATT
>JAUWNT010000088.1 GCA_030612495.1 Candidatus Aminicenantota bacterium | reverse complement strand
AAAACTTGTGAATTGGATATACCTGAAACACAATACATCTCAATTAATGGGAAACTCAGAGATTTTCCAGAGATAAAAAAAGAATATTCAATAATTAATTTGAAAGCAAAGTCCATTGAATACAATAAAGAAAAAAGATTTATTTCATTTAATGTAAGAATAAAAGTAAAGGGTGACCTTAGAAATATTTACAGGGGAGATTTTATTAGTATAGATACAAAAATTTTCAAAAACAGGTTTAATGAGAATTTTTACAAGAACCCGTTTAGAAATTATGTTTTAATAAAAAAGAATCATTTTAATGGATATTGCAAATCTGAGTTGATGGTAACACTTGAAAAGAGGACAAATTCATTCTGGAGAATTATAGGGGAATGGAGAAACAGTATAAGAGAGGCTATTGAAAAAAAATATTTAGAGAAGAATGGAGAGCTTAATAGAAAAGGGGTTTTTCTTGAAGCAATATTGATTGGGGATAGGGGAAGGCTTAATAATTTGCAAAAGGAAAAATTACTCAGTTCTGGTGTATACCATTTATTTGCAATATCTGGTGCTCATATAGGTGTTATTGCAATATTTTGCTTGCTCTTTTTGAGATTCTTAGGATTTAGGTATAAAAAGAGATACATAATTACAGCCCTTTTTTTAGTGATTTTTTTAGTTCTTTCCGGATTTAAGATATCTGCTCAAAGAGCTGTATTTATGGCTTTATTAATTTTTATTGCAAATATATCTTATTTTGAAATAAATATTTTTAATATTATATCCTTTTCAGGTTTAGTGATTTTATTTTTAAATCCTGCTGAATTTCTTGATCCAGGATTTATTTTAACATATACATTGACTGCTTCTATTGTTATTGGGAGGAATATTTTTTTAAAATTCTTTTCAAAATTCCATAAATATTTTAAAGAGTTATTTAGTGCAAATCTTTCAGCATCTTTAATCTCGCTTCCTTTATCTCTTTTTTTCTTCAAGAGATATTCTTTTGCTGGCTTTTTTGCTGGGATTATATTACTGCCTCTAACAGGGGCTATTATTGCAATTGGAATGTTTTTGATTTTTTTTGCACCTGTATCAAGTTTTATTTCAAATATATTATTAATACTAAACAATGTGTTGCTTAATATATTTTTCTTAATAGTAGATCTTTTTTCAAAGTATATAAATTTAAATATTTTTAGAGCTTCTCCTTCAATTATTTTTGTAGTAATGATTTTAATTAGTTTTGTTCTTATTTCAACAAAAAAGAGGTTTAAATTTCAAAAGATAATTTTCACATTTATATTTTTATTTGTAAGTGTATTTATTTCATTAAATATTTCATATTATAAACCTGCGTACTTAGAAACTTACTTTCTTGATGTAGGTCAGGGAGATTCCGAATTAGTTGTTTTCCCTTCAGGAGATTCATTATTAATAGATGGAGGGGGATCATATTATTCAAATTTTGAAGTTGGTAAAAATCTTGTTCTTCCATTCTTGCTTCAAAAAAGGATAAGAGTAAAATGGATTGCTATTTCGCATTATCATCCGGATCATTTAAAGGGAATTATTGAAATTGTAAATATAACAAAACCTGAAAAGTTGTGGGTGTCATCTGAAGCAAAAAAAGATTTTAATTATAATAGACTTATTAAATCTTTGGACAAATCAATAAAAATAAAAAAAGTTAATTCTCCGTTTAAAAAAATTGTGGGAGATTGTAAGATCGAATTTCTATTCCCCAAAAATTTTATTAAATCTGATTTTACTCAAAATAATTATTCTCAAGTTATAAAAGTGTCAGATAAAAGTCACTCATTTTTATTTACTGGTGATATTGAAAAAGAGGTAGAAGAATATTTGGCAATAAATGATTGCAAAAGATTAAAATCAGATGTTTTGAAAGTTCCTCATCATGGTTCAAAAACATCGTCAACTAAAGGTTTTATAAATTGTGTTATGCCAGATATTGCTGTTTTTTCTTATGCTTTTAATAATAGATTCAACTTTCCACACAAAAGTGTTTTAAAGAACTACATGGATAAGAGTATTGGGTTAATCTCAACTGCACAAAAAGGTGGAATAAAAATAGTTTCTCTACCTACGTATATGAGGATTGAAACCTCAAAATAAAGGAATTAACAAAAGAATCTTTCTCTCCACATATTAAATAGAATCAGGGTCCATAGTCTGTGTGAATGGTTTTCCCTATTATTTATGTGCTCATCAATCATTTTTTTTACATAATTATAATTAAATATACCTGTTTCTTTAATTCTTTTTTCAGATAGATATTCAAACATTAACTCCTTTAATTCATTTTTCAGCCAATTTTTTATTGGAATTGAAAATCCTTCCTTTTGCCTGTAAATTATTTCATCTGGCAGAATTCCTTCCATTGATTTTTTAAAGAACCATTTTGTTGTATAACCTTTTAGTTTGAAGTTTTCTGGCATAGAAAATGCAAATTCCACAATTTTATGGTCAAGCAGAGGCACTCTTGCTTCTAAAGAAGTTGCCATACTCATTCTATCGACTTTTACTAAAATATTGTCAACAAGGTATGTTTTTACATCAAGGTATAAATCTTGATTCAACCCATCAAACTCCTTGCTATGTTGAAAATACTTTTCAAAAGGTTGTCTCTTCGGTAATATATTTAAAAATCCAGAATCTATAAAATCAGTAGAATATAGTTTTGTTTTTTGAAGATTCGAGAGAAAAAGCATCCACCTGAAATGTCTGTCTTTATATGAATTTGATAATCCTTCGCTAAACCTCTTGATTCTATTTGTAAATCCCTTTTTTAATTCAGAAGGAGGAAATAGGTTTGTAGTTTTAGATAATAATTTGTGAAAGGGTCTGAACATTGGAAAGTCAGCAAATCTTGCAATTTTTTGAGCAATATAATGTTCATATCCTCCAAATATTTCATCTCCTCCATCCCCTGAAAGAACAACAGTAACCTTTTCTCTCGCTGCTTTTGAAACGAGATATGTAGGGAAGTTTGAAAAGTCTCCCAATGGTTCATCAAAAAAATTTGAGAGAAATAAAACAAGTTCATTTATATCGGGAGATAGATTTTTAGTATAATGATCTGTATTAAATTTTTCAGATACAATCTTTGAATATTTTAGTTCGCTGTAAGATTTTTCTTCAAATCCAATTGAAAAGGTCTTTATTCTATTTTTTGAAATTGAAGACATAACAGATGTGATAGCACTTGAATCTAATCCTCCTGAAAGGAATGCACCAAGAGGAACATCAGATATCATTCTCATTTTAACAGATTCATTTAAAAGGCTAAGAAATTGTTCCTTTAATTCGTTAAAATTACCTTTTAATTCACCTTTTTTTATTTCCCAATATTTTTTTATTCGAATAATACCTTTCTCATAAATTAGAATGTGCCCGCCTGGTAATTTATTTATGTTTTTAAAAATAGAAAAGGGAGCCGGGATATATTCAAGTGTTAAAAATAAATCAAGAGCATTATTGTCTAGTTCTTTTTTTATTCCTGGATATTTTAATATTGACTTTATTTCAGAGGCAAAAACGAGGTTTTTATTTTCAGGTTGAAAAGAGTAGTAAAGAGGCTTTATTCCTATACGGTCCCTGATAAGGATCAGTCTATCTTTTTTTATATCATAAATTCCAATGGCAAACATTCCTCTGAGCTTTTTTACAAAATCAAGTCCAAATTCTTCATATAGATTTACTATTACTTCTGTATCAGTTGCAGTTCTGAATTTATAGCCTCTTGCTTTTAATTCTTCTCTTAACTCTTTAAAATTGTATACTTCACCATTGTATGTGATCCAGTTCATTTTCGAATAAGATGTTAAAGGTTGATGCCCTGTATTTAAATCGATTATACTGAGTCTTCTTGCTGCAAGACCAACTCTTTCATTAAAATAATATCCATCATCATCAGGGCCTCTATGAATGATCTGGTCATTCATTAATTTTAAATTTGTCTTATCAGCTTTTAAATCAGATTGATAGAAACCACAAATACCGCACATTAATAAACAACCCCTATATGTATTTTTACGCCTAAGATCCTTTTGTCATTGTTTGCTGGGTTGTTAAAGTATGCGCAAAAAGATTTGCTGCTTTTTACTTTTATATGATAAACATATCTTTCTCTTACTCTTAACCCGTTTACCTTTTTGAATGTTATTATACCCACTTGATAGGGATTCAAATTCACTCTTTTCTTTTTAGATTCTATTTGAATGAAAGCTCTGTTTTTTACAGGAGAATTTGTCAGTTCTACTTCAAATTTTTTAACCCTTTTAGGGGTTGCTAAGAAAAGTTCTAATTCTCTATTTGAATTTGTCCAGAAAGAGTTTCCCTCAATAGAGTGAAAATTATCATTCAGGAAGTGTACCCAATATTTTTCTTGCCCATGTCGGAGTAATTTACCAAAAGCTCTTGGATTTTCATTTGTTTGAAGAGTTTGGTATTGGGTTTTTTCTGGAGGGAACATTTTTATAGGAAATGATAAACCTGCATATCTTGTGTATGTTGAGTGATAAAAGCTGTCAATATAAACTCCTGAAAGAAATAGAATTGATATAAATAGAGGAAGTAATGAAAATTTAAAAATCCTGTTTTTATAGCCAAGAAAGAAAAATAATGGGAATAGTGTTAGAAAATATCTATTTCCTACTGAACCGCAGCCGCCAAAATAGTTTTCAGGAGCAATCAATATAAACACTAAACTTGATATTATTATTGCAAACAGTATTAACCAGTCTTCAGGGATTTTCCTTTGAAAAAAGAAAAGAATAAATAAGAAGAAAGCCGGGGAAAAGTAGATGAACATGCCAGTGAATCTACCAAAAAAATAATAGAATAAATTTAAAATCGCAACTTTAGGGGAAATATAGAACCTTTTCCAGTAGTTGTCTGCGCTCATTTTATAACCATTTTCAAAAGTATATTCAGGTTTTTCAAACGGATATTTCCCATAAAATGTTCTTCTCTCTCCACCCATAAAGTTTATTTCACCTGTTTGTGAATATAAGAAGAGTAGTAAACTTAAACTTAACATTATTGAAATTAATGATATTAGTATGAATTTTTTATATTGTTTTTTTATGACCAGGGTTAAAAAGATTATTCCAATGGGAATTATACATGAGGGTTTTGAAAATACTGCTGAACTGAAAAACAAGGCCGACAGATAAAACCAGGCAGGTTTTTTGAATTTATAAAAGAAAAAAAATAGGCCTGCGAACATTGTAAAAAAATTAAATAGATCAGCAGTAAGCCATGATATATAAATTGGTGTAATACTTGCAAATATAAAGATTAATGAGAATAGGAAACTTTTCTTTTCTGAATATAACTGTTTTAATAATAGAAATGCCATTAAAGTTGCGAAAAAAAGCATTAAACCATTGAATAGAAGTAACCCCTTTACATCAAATATCCTGAAAAAAGGAGCTGCAAAAAGAGGATATGCAAAAGATTTTGCATAAAAAAGACCCCCATTTTTCCCCTTTTTAAGAAAGAGGCCTGTTGGTCCTACCCAGAATCTGTTTTTTATTCTTACGATATCTTTTCTTGTATATTTTAAATCGTAATCATATGCTAAACTTTGAGTTATTGAAAAGTAAGTTGATTCATCCGATAAGAATCCCCCTCTATGCCTTTTTGGAAGGTTAGTTGAGAGGGAAAAAAAAATTATAAAGAGTAAAAATAGTATAAAAAAATACTTATAGCTTTTTTCCACAAAATGGTTGAGTTGTTTTTATTTGAAACTTTCTATTGCTTTATCTTCGTCCTCAAAAGTTTCAAAAACAGTTATTAATTTTGTTACTGATAAGAGATCTTGTACTTTATTTGTGAGATTCACTATTTTCACAACACCGCCACCCTTTTTTACTGAAGTATAAGATCTAACAACTTCTCCAAGGCCTGTTGAATCAAGGTATGGAACATTTTTGAAATTCAATAATATTTTTGATTCTTTTTCTTTGACAGCATTGTTTATTGAGTCTCTTAATTCGTCAATGCCTTCTCCGATAAGTATTTTCCCCTTTAAATCAAAAATTGTCACACCCTCTTTTTTTCTTCTTCCAATTTTCATATTAATTCTCCTTTTGTAGCTTTTTTATAAATTTATAGCATAGTATAAAATAATTTTCAATTATTGTAAATAAATCTTTTATTTATTTTTTATAAATTACTGTTTTCTCCTGATTTTTCAGAGGTGGTAAACTGTTTTACCTTTTCTTCTGCTTTTTTCTGGACTTTTTTCAGTAATTCATTTGGGATTGAAAAGGTTAATTCTATATTGTCAGCAGATGAACTCAAATTTATTTCGTTAAGAATTTCAGCAATTTCAGGTCCTGCAATGGCTCCCATTCCTTTTATTCCATTTAACATATTTACTATTTGTTTATTTGCCTCTTCATCATGAGAGACCAATTTGATTTTTCCGGACCATATATTCTCTTCAAAGTCAACTTCACCACAGAGTATTTCAGCTTTACTAAAATCCATTTTAAAAGGAGAACCTTGTTGTGCTTCACTCTTTTTTGCTTTTTCAGGAAACTCAAATACAAATGAGAGAACTGATTCAGGATTAAAATTGTTTAAATATGGTTTCTTTTTTTCATCTGTAAGTATGCTTTTACCATTGCTTTCAAAAAGATCGATTATTTGCTTGACTCTTGCAACTGGGCCAAAACCTATAATTCCGTTATTAATAAAAGAGAAGCATATTTCTCTGTTTTTCTCATCTAAAAATTTGTAGATGACATATTTTTTGAATTTTTCTTCATAGTAATTTTTGTTTTCCTTTTTAAAAAGATCTAAAATTTTGTCTTCATTGTAATTTAGGTTTATTACTAAAGCAATATCACTATTCTTTTTCCCAATCTCACCATACAGTCCAAGAGCAATTGAATATAAATCTTTTTTTGGATCGATTCCAGTTTTTTCAATAAAATCCCGGTAATTCTTAAAGGGTTTTAAAGAAGGTTTCTTTTCTTCTTTATCAATTTTATTTACGATTTCATTAAAATTTTCGAGTTTTGTGATTTTTTCAAG
Organism: Candidatus Aminicenantota bacterium; assembly: GCA_030612495.1. GTDB lineage: Bacteria > Acidobacteriota > Aminicenantia > UBA2199 > UBA2199 > JAUWNT01. The sequence goes on along the minus strand of JAUWNT010000088.1, from coordinate 2,051 downwards.
GTTTACCAAAAAAATTCCAGAAGCGTTTTCTGGTATTAGAGAGAGCAGATTGATTTTCCCATTCGACATGGTTCCAGTTTTTTTGCCACATCCTGAAAAGATCAAGAAAAAGATTAAAATAAATAAAACAGAAAGTTTTGTTGTTAATTTTTTCATTGTTAAGCCTCCATTAAGATTTACGATAAATCTTCAAAAATGTTTAAATAAATATTAAAAGAGTATAATATCATATATAGTTAATGTAATAAAAAGAGATTAATTCTTGACAACAATGTTATTTAGAATATAGAATTGATTATATGATAAACAAAGAAATAAAAGCAGTTGTATTAGCAGCAGGTAAATCAAAACGTATGAAATCCAATCATTCTAAAGTTGTTCATGAAATACTTGGGGAAAAAATAATCAATTTTTTATTGGATAGCCTTATTGAAGCTGGTGTAGATGAGCATAATATAATAATTGTTTGCGGGGAAAATATAGAAGAAATCAGATCTTCAGTTAAAAAAGAGGTTAATTATGCTATTCAAAAAGAGCAGCTTGGTACATGTCATGCTCTTTTAAGTGCAAAAGAATTTATTAAAGATTATATGGGAGATTTGATTGTTACAGTTGGAGATAATCCTTATATAAATTCTTGTGAATTGGAAAAGTTAATCTCTAATCATAAAAAAAAGGGTTCTGAATGCACTTTTATTTCTGCGGTTTTCCCTGGAGTTCCTCCTCCATATGGGAGAGTTTTAAGGAATGAAAAAAATGAGGTAATTGATGTTATTGAGGAAATAGATGCTACAGAAGAACAATTAAAGATAAGAGAGGTGAATTCATCTATTTATATATTTAATAATAGAATTGTTTTCCCTTTACTTTATGGGATTGGCAATAAAAATGAAAAAGAAGAATATTATCTCACTGATATAATAAAAATATTGAAGAGAAAAAATTTTTCTGTAGATGCAGTTATTGCTGATGATTATTTTATTTCTATTGGTATAAATAATCGTTGGGAACTCCAACAGGCTCAGGAGAGGTTTAATAGGGAAAATCTAAAAAAACTCTCAATTGAAAATGGAGTGACGATTCTTCAGCCTGAAACTGTTTGTATTGAATATAATGTAAGTATAGGTAGAGATACAATTATCTATCCTTCAACCTACATTGGTTCAGGTACAAAAATTGGAAAAGATTGTAAGATAGGTCCATTTGTGTATTTGAAAAATGTTGAAATAGAAGATAATGAAAAAGTGTCATTTGAAAAGAGAGAAGGTTAGAATTTGAAGATCTGAAATATTGAAAACATGAGAATTGAAAGTTCTGCTCCAGGGAGAATTTGTTTGTTTGGAGAGCATCAGGATTATATGGGTTTCCCAGTTATTGCTGGTGCAATAGATTTAAGAATTAAGATTGAAGGTGAGGTGTCTGTAGGAGATAGAATCGAGCTTAATTTATTAGATCTAAATAAAAAGATTGAATTTAGTTCAAAAAAGGTTAAGTATACAATTAAGAGAGATTATTTAAAGAGTTCTATTAGAGTTTTGAAAACAAAACATCTGTTTAAACCTAAAAGTATTGATGCATTTATAAAAGGGAATATCCCGATTCAAGCGGGTGCATCATCTTCATCAGCTCTTGTTGTAGCCTGGGTAGGGTTTTTACTTGCAGCTTGCTCAGATTTCAGGAATCATTTAAATGATCTCAATCAAATTGCAGAATTGGCATATGTTGCAGAGGTTGAAGAATTTGAAGAAAAAGGTGGTAGAATGGATCATTATGTCTCAGCTCTTGGAGGGATTGTGTATGTTGATTTTTATAAGGGAGTAAGTTCATTTAATTTTCCAGAGAGTATAAAAGAATTTGTTCTTGGAGATTCTTTACAACCCAAACCAACCATAAAAACTCTCAAAAGGATCAGGAAAGGGCAGGAGCAGGGATTTAAGGAGCTTTCAAAGTTAATAAAATTTAAAGATAATTTTCATGTTAGGTATGAGGAAGCTAAACCTTATTTAAATAAGATACCTTCCGATATAAGGCCTTATTTGAAGGCAGTTTTG